>JAESTO010000060.1 GCA_016763565.1 Gammaproteobacteria bacterium
AAAACCACAAATAGGGGATCAAGTGCGCTATAAACAATGGTGGGTATTTCCCAGTTGAATAAATGGCGATCAACATCACGATGCAAAAATAGTACCATTGAGCTACCAATTTGGGCACTGGCCACAAAGAAAAATAACATGAATAACATTAGGATCATGATGCCTAGCAAACGTTTTTTCACGGTTTTATCATAATGCATAGCCGTCAACATTATCACAGTGACAGCCAAAACTGTTGCAGCAATAAGCATCCATTTTAAGGCATTAGGAAACACAAATAGTATGGCTACAGCGCCAGTAGCTATCATTGCTAAGAGGTAAATAATACATATATAACTATTAGACTTTAGGTTCGCCAATAATGGTAGTGAATTAGCAGGTGCAACGGGTATGTGTTTGTGATGACGCAGAAATAACGTTAACGCTATAGTTACCGCAATCGCGCTAATGATAAAAGCACTTGACCAGCCCCACCAATGAATAGCAAAACCATAAACAAATGGCCCCAGTGCGGCCCCAATATTCAGCATGACATAGAACAAGCTAAAGCCTCTTTCTCGACGAGGATCATGCTGCTGGTATAGTTGCCCTACTAAGGCGGTAGTATTGGGTTTATAGAAGCCAACACCACAAACAATAAAGGCCAAACCAAAATACAGTGATGATATATCTTTGAAAGCAAGAATAATATCGCCAACAATAATAAATATCGCGCCCAAAATCAGCGCGTTGCGCAGCCCCAATAGACGATCGGCAACAATGCCGCCTAAAATAGGTAGGGCATAAGACAGAGCAATAAAGCTACCGTATAGGGTATAACTGGCATTATCCTTAAAACCAAAATATTGGTTGACATAAAGTACCAAGCTGGTCAATAGCCCAAAAAAACTGAAGCGCTCACAACTTTCACCAAGGGCAAGAATATATAAGCCATACGGATGTTTGTTACTTTGCTTGATGATTGGTGTCATTATTGTTCGCTATGCCTGTCTTGTTTAGAAAACAAAAGGTGATAATACACCAGTTTTAGGGAATCGGTGTCACGGGGCACCCAAATGATATGCTGGTTAATTCCAATAATTTTACTGTTAGATTGCTAGCGAATTTCTTTGCTTAGCTGGCCTTAACTGATGAGTTGATGTTCAGACACTTATTGGAGATAATATTTTAGGATCTCCCAATTTAACCACCTCTGAACCAGAGATTAAAGCGCCGCCATGGCTTATGGCATGTGAGAGTTTAGCCATCGGTTTACCATCGGCCGTAATATTCGGTGTACCTTGAGCAATGGCAGATGGCCCTTCGACATCACAGTGAGTAGGATCACCTAGCCGGGCCACTGGCTGTTTATCAGCGTAGGTGGAATGCGATCCCGCTAAGATGGGTCCGCCGGTATGCGCCCGCCCTTGACCATTGTGTTTGGGACAAGTATGAACATCACCTTGTCGAGCGAGCGGCATCAACGTGCCACAGCCGGGGGCGAGCAGCTCAATATTATCGGCATGAAAATGGACACCACTATCATCAATGATGAGTTGGCTATTGCCCACTTGATAGGTTATTTTGTGTTTGGCTTGTAGATTACTACACCCTTGGTGTAGGGTCGTATGATGATGTTGGTTAACATGGGTCGTTTGATTAGCGGTGATGTGATGATTGGCATCATGACCAACGGTTAAGTTAAATTGATTCTGGCTGTACCAATCGAAGCTTGGAGTGATTTCATTGTCGTTGAAACAAATTGCATGGCCTTTTCCTTCAGAGGCGTCGCTGGTGTGGGTACGGCTTTGCCAGCCACTGCGATAGGCTTCTTGTTTACCATAAGGTGTGGAATGATCCCCCCGATAGAGACTGCCAAGTAAGAGAGGTCGTTCACCTTCACCGCCTTCATGTATCACAGCGACGCCGTGACCTTGACGTGGCAACCATTGATGGCCCCATCGATAACCCGACAGGGGTTTTTTTACCCGCAGCCAGCAACTGCCACGTTGGCTTTTTTCTCGGTTATCCCAGGCAAAGCTGACTTGGACATGGCCGTGTAGGGTGGTATAAGCAGCTTGGTGATTGCCGGGAGGTTGGTATATCTGCGCGGGTTGCCAGCCAGCTAATTTAGGTTTAGGCGTCTTACGTACCGGCACGTAGGGAATGTGACTAATTAAAGCATCGTGGTGATTACGATAGCCTTGAGAGCTTGAGGTAGGTGGCGTTACATTGCCCTCTATAGGTTGGTGCGCATCGCTGACTTGAATATGGCTGTTATCCCAGGCATGGTGATAAACGTGGATAATACGCTGGATTATCCTAGGTTCATCAGCTGATACGTAATATTTACCAGCACTCAAATGATAAGCATTGCTACAATACGTCTCCAGATTGGCTTGCCAGGTTAGAGCTTGAGCTTGGGCTTTCATAACACGTGCCGCGTCATCGCTCGACTGAAAGTCACCGGGATGGCATTGATGGAGCAGTTGTTTGGTGCCGGCTAAGCCATGATGTTGCTGTGTAGCTACTTCCCCCGCCAAAATGCGGTTGGGATACAGCGAGTCGTAGCGGCGTGCTTGGAGATGGCTCGGTTGTAGTTGTTGACTGGTTTGACTGTCACTGAGACGATGGGCAGATATTTTACTATCATTGGCAGCACTATTATGGCTAGGTACGCCTTGAGAATATGCGGTTTTTGTGGCCGACAACAAGGGCATTGTATAAGCAGCTGGCCAGTTGTGAGTGTCATCACTGAGAATAAGCCTATGTCGCGCATGGGTAGTATCGTAGTCAAAGTAGTAACGAATACCTGCTTGTTCGAAAAGGCGATTGATAAAGGCAAAGTCACTTTCCTGTTGCTGAGTGATGTAATCTAGTTTGGGATAGATAGCACGTGATAAAGCAAAACGGTAATCGGTGTCGCCGTGGCGCTGGCACAAGATTTTAAATATATCGATGACAGATTGACCTTGAAAAACCGTATTGTTTTGGCACAATTGCCAAGCACCAAACCATGAGCCTAGGGTGAGTTCAACTAAGAGGTTATCACTGTTTGGGCGCCATTCACTCCAGACATCATTTACGATACCGTGAAACCAGCGGATGCCACCGTGGGTATCATCGATACTGACACGTACACGTTGGCTGACAAGTTCTTCTAATACATTCACAGCCTCTGGGGCTAAAAAACCGCGACAGATATAGTGGAAATCTTCATTCATACTTTCCTCACCGATGAATTCGGTCAGTAGAAAAGTGTTGTCGAGCAATGGGTGTTTAAGATGCAGTAAACGGACGTCATTCATCACAAGGCCCTTTTTGTTGAAAATTAAATTAATTAATTTAAAATGCAATAATAATCTATGCAAAAAATATTGTCAAGAATAACAAAAATATTTATTATAGGGATATTTTAAGAAAGCGCTAGATTAAATAAAGATACCAGCCGCAAGCACAAGCGGCTGAGCGTAAAATGATCAATACGAATTAAACATTTGCTGAATGATTTTGCTATCTTGTGTTTTAGTTAAGGCTAAACTTAGCAGCACACGTGCTTTTTGGGGATTTAAATTATCGCCAGCAATGAAATCATACGCATCATCAATGCCAGGGTCGCGCGCAATAATGCCGCCGTTAATGCGTGATGAACGCACCACTAACACGCCTTGCTCGCGAGCTTTGATTAAAGCCTCACAGGTTGCTTTATTTTGTTGCCCTCGCCCCATACCCGCACTGACAATTCCTTTTGCCTTCAAATTAACTACGGCATTAATTCTATCGCTATCATTGAATGCATAACCATAGACAATATCAACCCTTGGCAAGCTGCTGATGTCTTCTAATTTAAATTCACTCTGATAGGTATGGCGCCGCGTAGGTTGTTGATAAAACACAACTTCAGGGCCCTCAATAGAACCTAGCATGCCCAAAATTGGGCTTTCGAAGCTGTCCAGTGAAGATACATGCATTTTACTTACCATACGCGCAGCATGTACGGTGTTATTCATCACCACTAATACACCTTTGCCGTGTACTTTAAAATCTTTTGCTACCACAATAGCACTTAATAAATTTTTGGGGCCATCAGAGCTTAAGGCATTTGCAGGTCGCATAGCACCTGTTAACACTACGGGTTTGCTGGTGTTGAGAACCAAATTGAGAAAATAAGCAGTCTCTTCTAAGGTATCGGTACCGTGAGTAATGACAACACCATCAACATCATCGCAATTAACTAACACCATAATGCGTCGCGCCAGGCTGAACCAAATGTCTTCACTAATATGTTGACTCTCTATTTGGGCAATTTGCTCAGTAGAGATATTGGCAACTTGATTAAGCTCGGGTAAATCTGCTAGCAACGTTTCAATGCCAATGGAGGCATTCTGGTAATGATCGCTTAAGGGGCTGTTACCTTGAGAAGCAATGGTACCGCCAGTCGCTAAAACAACGATGTTAGGTAATGATGTCGACATATTGAGTTTTCCTTAATCCTGCAAGCGGCTGTTACCGTTTCCAAGTTATGTATTTCTTGCCCAGCTTGGGTGGCAATTGTCACACAAAGCATCACGGAATGCAACACATACTTAAACAATGAAAACTATTCAACCTGATAGTGGTAGCTGACAATACGGACAGAAAACGGTACTACGCTGTGCAATGCGTATTTCTTGTAATGGATGAGTGCATTGCTTGCAGGATAAGCCAGCTCTACCATAAACAGCTAGCTGTTGTTTGAAATAACCAGGTTTGCCTTCGCTGTTAACAAAATCACGCAACGTTGTGCCACCTTGCTTAATTGCGCGGCGTAAAATATTTTTTATGTGTTTTACCAGCGCACGGCTATTTTGCAAGGTCAGTTGGTTAGCACGCAGCTGTGGGTGTATTCCTGCCGCAAACAGTGCTTCGTTAGCATAAATATTGCCAACCCCTACCACTATTTTGCTATTCATAATGAGCGCTTTAATAACTACACTACGTCGCTGGCTGGCTTGATATAAATATTTGCTAGTAAATATGTGGCTTAGTGGCTCAGGCCCTAGTGAGACTAACAATTTATGTTGATAGGGATCACCGGATAGCAATGTGACCAAACCAAATCGCCGTGGATCATTAAAACGCAAGCATAGCCTGTTTGTCAAAATAATATCCACATGATCATGTTTCTCGGGGGGAATATCAGCATTAACTATGCGTAAGCTACCTGACATACCTAGATGAAAAAGCACAGTACCTGCTGATGTCGTCATGAGAATATATTTGCCACGTCGACAGGCTGCTTCAATAGTTTGGTTAAGTAACCGACGTTTAAAGGTGGTGGGTATCGGTAAACGTAATTGTCGTTGACGGATAATAAGAGAACCAATGGTCTGATTTTTTACATGCGGCTCAATGCCACGGCATGTTGTTTCTACTTCGGGAAGCTCTGGCACAATAAAAAAGCCACTGCGGGAGTGGCTAGACTTTATTACTTAATTTTCTTTTCAACAAATTCGACGTATTTACCAGCTTTTGGATCAAATTTTTTGAGCTTCAGTTTCTCTGTCATGGTTTTTTTATTTTTGGTTGTGGTATAAAAATAACCCGTACCCGCTGTTGATTCTAATTTAATTATATCCGCCATTTTTTGTAAACTCCTCGTCGTTAAATTTTTTCGCCACGTGCTCGCATGTCAGCGAGTACGGAATCTATACCGTTTTTATCAATGATTCGCATACCTTTAGCTGTTACACGTAATTTGATAAAACGATTTTCACTTTCGACCCAAAAGGTTTTTTTGTGTAAGTTAGGCACAAAACGACGTTTTGTTCTATTATTAGCATGAGAAACATTGTTTCCTGATACTGGACGCTTGCCTGTTACCTGACATACTTTAGACATTACCCTTCTCCGATAATATATTAAATGTTATTAAAAAATCTGTTACTCTGCCTGATTTAGCTGTGATCACTGTTAGCTTTTTTCAGCAGGGGCGAATTTATAACAAATATTGCAGCCTATAGCAAGCCTTGCTGGACAAAAGAGAGGACTTGTTTGCCACCAACAATAAGATGGTCAAGGACTTTTACGTCAATGGTCTCTAATGCGACCTTCAAAGTGTTGGTTAAATGGATATCCGCTTGGCTTGGCTGGGTGTCACCAGAGGGATGATTGTGTGCAAAGATAACACTGGCTGCATTGTGTTTTAAGGCTCGCTTCACCAACTCTCGAGGATAAACTATACTGTGATTTAAGGTGCCATGAAATAATTCTTCATATTGAATCACTTGATTTTTAACGGTTAAAAATAAACAAGCAAATATTTCTTGCTCTCGGTGAGCCAACCGTTGGTTAAGAAAATGGTAGGTATCGCAAGGATTGCTTAGCACGTCAGTTTGTTGTATCTGTTCTTGTAGATAACGCGTACCTAATTCTAAACAAGCTTTTAATTGTACATATTTTGTTTCCCCTAGGCCTGCAATTTGACAGAATTCAACCCTATCGCAGGTCAGCAATTTTCTTAAACTACCAAATTGTTGCAATGCACCGCGTGCTAAATCAACGGCACTTTTACCCTGTGTGCCCGTACGCAACAGTATGGCTAGCAGCTCAGCATCAGACAGTGATTTAACCCCTTTGTGCAATAATTTTTCTCTTGGCCGCTCATGTTCTGGCCACTGAGGAATCGTCATGTATATTATCCAACAATTAATATTGACATTATAAATTGAATTAAAAAAAATTACAATTAATTCTCAACAATTTTAAGGATTACATTTTTATAGCCAGGTGACTGCCTGTCTTTATTAGTTACCGGTAACAATTTACCTATATTAAGGTTAGTAGGGGTGATAAGGCTCACGCTACACGCTGGGGCTGCAAATAGATAAGCGCTGTAACGTAAAAAATACGTTGATAAATGTAGGATTACTAAGAAGTGAAGTGATTTTACATAAGAAGGTAATAGATAGATAGAAAATTATTCCCTTACTGTCCTTGTTAAATTTTATCTATCTATCGCCTTCGAGAGGGTAAAGTGGGGACATCCTTTTCCCCTTCCTCAAGCAACAACACCAGTCCTTTAGTGGAAGAATAGGATAACGTAGGTTTGTGTTGCAAGCAACTAGGGATTTCCCTAATAATTCAACGGGTTTTTCCTAGCTAACTAAGGGTTTTCCCGATGTTTTTGTACTAAAAACTGACAATTCTAGCCGTTCAGCACTGATGGGCACATTTTTTTGGGCAAAAATAATATTGATGGCTAACTTTACATGGAAGGCAAAAAAAATGGGTAAAGATAAAAAATATTGTGCCTTTCTATCTTTACCCTGAGGTCAAGCAATAATAACAAATAATAAAATACTTCCATTTTGAAGTGACGGAACATCCATTTTCCTAGCAACAGCACTGCTCCTTAAGTGGGCGAGCAGGATAGCACAAACTTACATCGTCTGCAACTAGGGTTTTCCCTAAAAAAATATAGGGTTCTCCCTTTTTAACCACGGGTTTATACCAAGTATTATAAAAAAAAATGAAAAATTAATCCTACAATAACCAGCATAGGGTAAATAAACTTTCATTATGAAGAAGGCTGAATTAACATAAGCCGGCAACAGCAAGACGACGGCTGTGTAAAAATAAAAAAAAGGGGGTTAAGTTAAAACATGCGTATTAAATGATTTTTTTTAGTTTTTTTTAGAACAATATTGTTTATTTATTACTAAGGCTCTGCTCTGCGCGTGTCATAATGGACATAACGCGATAATGGCGACAGATACGCATTACACATGTGCGCTACCCCCCATGATTCACCGGAGCAACAACAAGAATTTGTAACAAAAAAAACGTGCTTGATGTATCGAGAAATTGCGCGTCGTGATAGACTACGCGACTTTAGAAAATGATGAAGTCGAACACACTAAAATTTGGTAGTTATAGGTCGTTTTTAATGCATAATTGGAGCAATGACTATTTCTCAAATCGCTCTTTTTGCTGTCTAGTCAAGGGAAGCCACCTTAGGAAACATCTCGTCGCACTTATCATGCTCGCACTATGTTTTCTATGCATGGGAAATCTATCCTAGACGAGGCTCTACCGCTGTTGAGCCAGTATAGTTTTTAATTATTATTGCAGATTGTGTTGGCAAACATTCACGAGGAAGCGTATTAACAAAAGATAATTTTTATTTACAGAAACAATACCCTTATGCTCACAAAGCGTATTTCACACAAAAAAACCGTTGGTAAATACAAATATGAAAAATAAACGCCCTAAAGAAAAAAAAGATTCTACTCTTCCCAAAAATCGCAACGAAAGAACTAACGTCAATCACTCCACAGACTCTGAATACGATCCGCTCAATGCGTCCTTCGTATCTATTGATAATACTAAAAAGCTATCCCATCACAAGAGACGACTGGATGCTCTGGCTAGGTTGTTAGCTGGCTATGATAGATTAGCTAATTTTTCTGTGGTGGTATTGCCAATGCAGAAAAAGAAAAAGATAGACTATCAATTCGTCATTGCATCCAATAATTTGTATACCCGGCCGGAACGTGGTTCAAGCGGAAGAAAACTGAAGAGAATGACAGCCCTCATGCTAAAAGAAACCACCTACTATCAGTCTGTCATGAACCACTTCCACTCAACGGCCAAACATAAGGATTATCCTAAGTCCAAAAACGATACCCCTCTGTCCTTAGACATCATTTTTGCAAAAGACCGTGTAGAAATCTTGGATAAAGGACGGTTTGCGCTGTGCGTACACAAAGACTCCCTGGGTACACTGCTAACTATTTTCAAAACACATTCTGGTGGGGACAAACAACTCCAAAGGGGAACAGCAGTATTAAAGATGTATAGGGGATGGTCGCAAGGTGTGAAGGAAGCAACCTTAGTGCTATACGCTAGAATGGAAAGGGCACATAAAGATTTATTGAAAATAAACAATTATATACGCAATTATACGGACGAGAAATCTAGTGAGTCGCTCCCACCACAATTTTTAGCATTTGCAAATTCAGACCATGTGTTAGCGTTAAAGGAAGAAGAAAAAGATGTTCACGGTGAAACACAGTTGATAACGTATATTGCACAAAAAATCAGTTCAGATCAACTTGAGGTAACCGATGAAATGAAACAAGAAGGAATATACCTGGGTGTTTCTAAACGTTGTTGTGAAAAATGTTCTCAGTTAATAAAGGCAATGAATAGTCGCTTAAGAAAAAATTATGGCGTAGAATTTATCGTGCGGGGTAGCAGTGCTATATTTTACAAAAAATGGATCTGGCCTCAAATCTTAGAGAAAGACTTTAAAAAAGACGGCATTATACTCGCTAATAAAATAAGCTATTTGGAGCTAAAGAAAAAAGAACAGCAATTAACCAATATACATGACACAGAGGTTAAAAGCTCTTCAAGTGACGCTATAAGTAGCAGTAGAAAAAACAGTTCAGGAACTACGAGTACTATAGATAATACGCCTAGTCAGCATTTGGATTTTCAACCACTCGATGAAAAAAAAGACGCCTTATTTCACCAATACCAAACTAAAATCAAACATTGGAAGGAATTTGTTAACGACCAAAAACCCGATGAAAAATTTATAACAATAGTTACTCTTGCGGAGTCGCTTTACCAAAATCTGGCGTTTAAAAAAATATTTAACGATACACCCCTTGTGGGGTTACAGAAAAGCCCTAGGCACTTTTACATTCAGATAATAACCCATGGTACTTGGCATGAGGCTGAGCTTGAT
>JAESTO010000004.1 GCA_016763565.1 Gammaproteobacteria bacterium
CTTGCTGGTGTCCTCCTTGGTCCTTCCATCTTAGGATTTGTTGAAAATCGCGAACTTGTATCCATTCTCGCGGAACTGGGTGTTCTTCTCTTGCTTTTTCTTGTGGGGATGGAGCTTGATCTGCATGATTTTAAAAAAGTCTGGAAAATCGCATTGGGATGTACCCTTTTTCAAATCGCGGGAAGTTTATGTGTTGTTTTTCTTATTGGACAATTTTTCAATCTCTCTACCGGATTATCTGCAGTTCTTGGGTGTGCAATAGCACTTTCCAGTACGGCTGTTGCTGTGAAAATGATGGAAAGTATTGGGGAAGCTGACACGCCTACGGGGCGATGCACGATCGGTGTTTTGATCGCACAAGATCTTGCTATCGTGCCGATGATCCTTATTTTAAGAACACTGAATAATCCTTCTTTTGATATGATGATTATCCTTAAAGTTGTGATTGCGGTGGGTATGCTTGCGGGTTTAATCCTTTATTTTGGGGGTACCAAAAAAATTCGCATTCCTTTTCATCAGACACTTAAAAAACAAGAAGAGTTGCTCCCGCTTCTTTGCCTCGGATTTTGTTTTGGGTTAGCTACTGTCGCCGGATTGGTGGGTTTATCCGCACCTTATGGTGCTTTTATCGCCGGACTAATCCTTGGGAATACGACAGTACATCATAAACTTATGGAATCTACAAAACCCATTCAAAGTACCTTTATTATGGTCTTTTTTCTCTCTGTGGGATTGTTGATGGACTTAGGATTTATTTGGGATAATATCGCACAAGTCATTGTTTTATTGATCGTGATTACAGTTGGTAAATCTCTTTTAAATGTGGGAGTCCTTCATGCATTGGGCCTCCCGTGGCAACACGCTTTTTTAAGTGGCCTCTTACTTGCGCAAATGGGAGAATTTTCTTTTCTTTTGACAACAGTGGGATTGGAATCAAACCTCATTGATCAGGATGGGAGCAAACTCATTATTTCTCTCGCAGCACTTTCTTTGACATTTAGCCCGTTGTGGCTTACAGGTGCGCGACGCTTACATGATATGGGACCCACGAAAGATATTGGTTCTTTTAAAGAGATTTTTGACCGTATTTATAAAAATGAAATTGATACAGTCACAAAGACTTGCGGCTCTTTTACGGGAATTTTTTTAAAAATGATAAAAAAACCCTCGAACACCTCTCCAAAAATAGAAACTGAAACAGATGTATCTGTCGAACAAGATCAAAAGAAAGATGCCTGACTTTTCTGTTGAAAATCGCTATGCAAAACGCACTATTATTGGTGTTGATGAAGTGGGAAGAGGTCCCTGGGCAGGACCGGTTGTTGCGTGTGCTTTTATGTTTACAGATCGTTCTCTTTTTAAAGATATTTTATGTTTTATTCAAGACTCAAAGAAAGTAACCCCGAAGCGTCGTCAAATTCTGTGTGATTTTTTTCAAGAATACGCTGGAAAGGGATGTTCCTATGCCATTGCAGAAGCCTCTGTCTCTGAAATTGATACATTGAATATTCGGCGAGCAACTTTTCTGGCGATGACGCGCGCTGTTGAGGGATTAAAGGTTCAAAACCCCATGGTTCTTGTTGATGGAAATGCACTTCCTGCATGGTCATATGAAGCAATAAGTCTTATTAAGGGGGATCAAATTAGTTTTTCAATTGCAGCAGCTTCTATTCTTGCAAAAGTGTATCGTGATGACTTAATGCAACAGCATGCAAAAGAGTATCCCGGATATGGCTGGGAGTCTAATGCAGGATATGGAACAAAAGTACATCAAGAAGGGCTTGCACAAAAAGGAGTAACACCTCATCACCGTGTCTCTTTTTCACCTATCAAAAAACGCCTTGCTTCTTTTTAAGTTTTCTTCAAAAATTTCTTTTTAAAACGTTCTGCATCTTTAGGACATAGACGCACTTCAAGATGTGTATGTGTCTCTGTTGCGCTGGATTTAATCATATCTCCATTCTCATGAAGCCACGCAAGGGAAGCACCTTCTTGAAAAGGGATGTCGTAGGTATAAAGGTGTTCTGAAGAGGTTATTTTCTCATCAATAGCTGCGAGAAGCTCTGGAAGGCCTTCTCCTGTCGATGCAGAAGCTCTATAAAGAGAGCGTGTTTGAGGAAGAGACTCTTTTTCATTCTCAGAAAGAAGGTCCATTTTGTTAAGGACATGAAAGGTGCTCTTTTCAACTTTTTCACTCAGATCCAAAACGTCAAGAATTTTAAGGACATCATCTTGCTGCTGAAGAGTTTGAGGGTGAGAAATATCACGGATATGAAGGAGGAGGTCAGCCTCACAAACTTCCTCTAATGTTGCACGAAACGCTGCTATCAATTCATGGGGAAGGTTTGAGATAAATCCAACTGTACCTGAAAGAATAATCTTGCGTCCACTGGGAAGTTTTAAAAGGCGCATTGTCGGATCAAGAGTCGCAAACAGAAGATCTTTGGCGATGACTTTAGCACCGGTCAAGCGGTTAAAAAGTGTTGATTTACCCGCGTTTGTATACCCCACCAATGCAACAATGGGATAAGGAACCTCGCGACGTGCTTTGCGATGTAGTTCACGGGTACGTTTGACCTTACCTATTTTATTTTTGATTTGTGTAATGCGTTCATCGATCAGGCGGCGATCCACTTCAATCTGTGTTTCACCAGGGCCTCCGATAAAACCAAGCCCGCCTCTTTGACGTTCCAAATGTGTCCAAGAACGTACAAGACGACTGCGCTGATATGTGAGAGCCGCAAGCTCGACTTGGAGACGGCCTTCAGACGTACACGCTCGCGCACCAAAAATCTCAAGAATAAGACCTGTACGATCAATAACTTTTACTTTCCACGCCTTCTCTAAATTACGTTGTTGAATAGGAGAAAGAGACGTGTCAACAATAACAAGTGCGATCTCTAAAGAGGCAACAATGCCCTTGAGGCGTTCAACAGTACCTGATCCAAAAAGTGTTGCAGGAGTAGGTTGGCGTATAGGAAGCGTTTCAGAATGAAGGATGTTCAGTTCAATAGCGCGCGCTAAACCCATTGCTTCATCAAGTGCATAACACGCATCACACATTCGAGAAGATAGAGCCTTTGAATTTTTAAATTGAGGAGACAAAACAAGGGTTGGAGCCTCAATATATGTTTCAAGCTCTTGATGTTCTTGATCGCCCAATTTTTAAAAGCTCTCGTTTACAGAGCCTTCTTCATCCTCATAAAGTTCAATAGGATTAAGGGGCATAATTGTTGATATAGCATGCTTGTAAACAAGCTGGGAATGCGCATCACGCTTTAAAAGGACAGAAAAATTATCAAACCAAGTGAC
>JAESTO010000061.1 GCA_016763565.1 Gammaproteobacteria bacterium
AATAACGTCAACTGTGTGCCATCAAATGTCACGGCAGCATGATGCCAATGTTGATCGTCATTTAAAAATTGGGTGGCAGGAAGAACAACCGCGTCAGTTGTACCATCAGACTTATTCAGATCAAAGCGTAACGTACTACCCGTCTCATACTCCCGGAATAAACTCCAGTTATTTCCTTGGCTAAGAATCACCTGATTTTCTTTGTAGAAGTGGTTAGCATTCACCCACAAATCGATAGTGAATTGATCAGACAAGGTGAATGTCTCGCTGTCTGCTATGCTGACATAATAATCGCGATCACCGGTAAATTCGAGTGCGGAAGGCAGACTGTAGGGAAGCAGTTTTCTCAGTTTGTTGATGCTCTCAACGGGTGCATCAAAAAAGTTTGACAATTTTTCTTGCACGACATTGGTTTGTAAGGCCAAATAATTATTTAATACACTTTTTATCCAAGAACGTTTTGCTTCATGAGCATCGCTTAGATCTAAATGGGCAAACTCAGTATCTTCTTGATGCACAACAATTCCATCAGGAGTAATAAATTCTGCAGCAAGTAGTAAGGCAAAAATCTCCTCTGATTGCACTTGCGAAATGTCTGCTGCATCAGTCACCGCTCCATCACTGCTAAAACTGTCTGGTTTTTATAATACGGCATCTGCTGATTCTTGGAGTGTACTCACCAATGGTAAAACGGCATTCCTCTGATAACCCACATCGACTTGTTTGATACTAACATTCGCTGCATTCAATGGGTTATATTGCAAGCGGTAATAACGTAATAAAACATGTTGTATCCAATCATACAGACTATCATTGAACGTATCGCCCCAAATTTCCTCGAGATTATCAACAGTCAGTGGTTGCTTATTTATCACAACGCCAGCATTAGTAATAAATTTTTTCTCTAGTAACTGAGTAAAAATCGTTTCTGATTGTGACGAGCTGATGGTCTTTGCTTTTCGACGAGACACCCTGATGAAACTGTTAGGTTTGAGCGATACTGCCTGCGCAACGGGATAATAGATTAAATAATGAAGCTGATAAATAGACAATGGCGATGCGTCCAACCAATCGACCCACTCTTCCAAGGTACATAAATCATCAATGCGTTGTATCATGTCGATATTCAGCATGTCATGCAGCAATATATTCTCAACAACCGGCATCTTAAATAGTTTAGCCACCTGACTAAAGCAATACAATTGGGTGAGATGTGGCACATCCAAACCAATCGTATTTTCAGGCGCAATTAATTGATTAATTGACATATGTTGCAATATGAGATTTAAGTCCGTATCACTCACTTGCAATGCCGACAGCAAATGTGAGCGATATTGCTGATTGGTGTCAGTATCGCTTGAATAAGTCCAAATAAGTGGTGTATCACCAATAAGCAGTGTATTACCATGCACGCCATACAAAGGATTCGCTAACACATCGTCTGACTTGGTAGGATCGACTGAATCGGCAGGATAATTGGGATGGTAAGGCTTTTCCGCCGATTCATCACCATAGTATGGCGTGCTATTACCCTGATTGCTAAAATCATTAAACGCAATGGGCTGATTGAAAACCCGATCAAATAAGGCTTGCGATACCGTATCATTGCCTTGATCCACAGTTTTGATGTCAGCAAAAAAACTGCATAGCACATCGATAGGCGTTTGATAGCGACGATGGAAAGCATTTAATCGAGCTAAATAATGGACGACCAAGTCAATCTGCAACTTTTTAGCAGTATCCGCATATTCGGCCGTCGCTGTCGTTGTTTGCCAAGCCCAATCCAGATCAGCATAGCTCCAACCTAATTGATCCGCCAAACGGATAAAGCGATGCAGTTTGTCTAACGTGTCATTGTTGAGATTCGTCAGTGTTTCAGCACCCGTCGTACTATCAACCGCAGTTTGAATAAAATCACTCGTTAAGTCTTGATTGATAAAAAAGCGATTCGGAATCGTTACATTCTTCAACTCTGCTGCAGATAAATTTTGACAAATCAAGTCTTCCAGTTGTTGCCGAGTGATGCTGGTTTGTTGGGTAAAGGTTGGCACAGACTGTAAGGTTGTCACTAAATCTTGCGACGTGGTTAAGCCATAATCTATTTTCAAATGGGCTTTATCCAGATCTTCAGTAGTAATTAAATTATATTGTTCGATCGATAATGACAACATCTCTCGACTCAACTGTTTATCCGCAACATTAAACAACCGATAAATTTCTACCAAACTAGTTCGGCTTTGCTTGAGGTAACAACGTAAACTATCTAAAGGGAAGTTACTCGGTAAATTAAAGGGGTATTTAGCATTTGCTAAAACCAAATAGGAATCATCCTCTGAAGAACTACCATAGGTTTGAATGGCTTGAATTAAGATACTGTTTACCAATTCTAGATAAGGTACTTCACGACGGGTATTTTCACAGTCTAGTGGCATCGACCAAAGATCAGCACGACGAGATTGAAGCTGTAAATCTTTATTGGGTTGCGTCATGTAAGTGTCTATCAAACGCATTAAATCGACAAAATAAGCAGAGGGGCTAAGTACCGATTGACAATCCTCACACGCGCTATAATCTAAACTGCCGAATAAGTCTTGATAACTTGGCATATCTTTATAAAAATCAGTGACGCTCGGCGGCGTATTGTAAACACGACTGGATTGATAATACGGCTTAGGTAAGGCATCCAACGCTATAAACTGGGCATGACGATTTACTTGAATGGCACGTTGATACACCTGTGTTGCCTGCGCTTCAGCGGTTTGACCGTTGGCGGGGAAACAGTGGCCATGCTGGCTAATAAATTGTTGCTTGGATAGCAATGTGATGTGGGCTGCTGAATGCAACTTAGCATTATAAAGTGCTTCAGCGGTGGTGAGATTGTCAGTCAAACGCACCAATCGCTGCATAGCTTTTTGTTGCTCAACATTTTTAGATCGCGTTTTTTGTTTCATGTTCATTTCCTCATTTCAATTTAATAAGATTACTCACTAGCGGCACCACCTACCCCTAGAAGAAGGGGTGTCCATTTCTACTTTCGTTAGTACGACGGTTCCATGCTACAGCGGTGGTCAATACTGCCACCACCAGCATAAGAACTAGGGATAGACCTACCAGCAAATGTCTAGCATCAGAACTATCCCCACCAGAACTATCCCCATCAAAACCCTCCCAGCCCGCTATTGCTAGTGTCCCATTTAACCCCCCTATTGAAACATCACGTATGGATTGCGCTACAGCACGCACCATATCTCCGGTTCGAGTTTCTGGGTTCCGATAATTTCTAACTCTAGTCATCATTGCCCCCAATCCTACTAGTGCAGCGAATCCTGGAATCATGATAACTTGAGCGAGATTGTCTGAGTTTCCGATGTATACATCCAAGATGTTTACTACTGTTGCCGCAGAAGCCCCTACCACAGCCAACTGATCTGAAGCACTCATGGCACCTAATCTCTCCACCCATCCATTTGCTCCTGCTCCTTCATCATGAGCCTGTTGCTGCTGCTGAGCCTGAG
>JAESTO010000062.1 GCA_016763565.1 Gammaproteobacteria bacterium
AGTCGATTTTTATATTCTCCAGACATTGTAGGGGCCGATTTCAAACTTGCTCTTTTTGGGGACCTATTTACATAGGAGAATCCACAGTAAGCTTACAACATTTTTTTTCACCCAATAAGACATATGAACTCACGAATTGCCATCGCCAAGATTATCAAACAAGTGCTAGTGAACAAAATCTCACTTGATAACGCTATGGCACTTTATACGAATAAGGATTCACTCGAACAAGCGTTTATACAAGCGATGAGTTATGGCATCTTGCGTTTTTACCATCGTGTACATTTTATTGCCCAACGATTACTACAAAAACCCTTGAAAGAAAAAGATTACGATGTGTATGCGTTGATATTGTTAGGTCTCTATCAATTTCTGGCAATGAAAACACCGCCACATGCGATTGTGAATGAAATAGTAGCAGCCAATATACAACTGAAAAAGCCATGGGCTAACAAATTAGTGAATGCAATATTACGTAATTTTCAACGACAACAACAGGTGTTGTTAAGTGAAGCAGATAAAAATCTTATAGCGCAGTATTCGCACCCACAATGGTTATTAACGCAGTTGAAAAAAGCTTGGCCACAGCAACGGCAAAAAATTTGCCTAGCCAATAACCAGCAAGCACCCATGACCTTACGCGTTAATCAGCAACAAAAATCGGCGCAACATTATTTGCAATTATTGCTAGAAAACAATATCACCGCCGGTGTAACGGCGTATAGCAATGTTGGCATCACCTTAGAACGACCATTGAAAGTAAATGACTTGCCTGGATTTAATGAAGGTCATGTGTCAGTGCAAGATGAAGCAGCGCAGTTAGTGATTGGATTAATGGATTTGCAACCTCGACAAAGGGTGTTAGATGCTTGCGCGGCACCCGGTGGTAAAACGACACATATGTTAGAAGTCGAACCAAGTTTACAACTTACTGCCATTGAATTGTCAGCAGAACGATTGCAAAAAATCAATGAAAATCTTATTCGATTACATTTGACGGCTGATGTATTCGTGGGGGATGTGCTGAAACCTGAGGCTTGGAAAAATAATAAAATCTTTGATCGCATTTTATTGGATGCGCCTTGTTCAGCAACCGGTGTGATCCGACGTCATCCCGACATTAAATTATTGCGTCGTGAAAATGATATTGCACAATTAGCTAACACACAATTACACATGCTAACAACCTTATGGCCACTATTAAATACGGGTGGTTTGTTGGTATATGCTACCTGTTCGGTGTTGCCACAAGAAAACCAACAGGTGATAGCTACATTTTTGCAGCAACAAAATAATGCGCAAGAAAAAAAAATTACGTCATCATGGGGGATCACATGCCAACATGGCAAACAATTATTTCCGCAAGAAAATAACCATGATGGCTTTTATTATGCGGTGCTAATCAAATCTTAATAACCGCCACGTTTTGGCAGCCATTCGGGAGGCTTCTTTTTATAGCGTTTCTTTTTTCGTTTGGCGTTGTAGGGTCGTGAGGATATATTCATAGGGACATATTTTTTTCCTTCATTGGACTTTTTATGTTTATTTCCTAATGATAGTGGGTGAGGGGTCGCGTTGTTTGAGCAATAATCACTCACCATGAGCGCATTGTGCGTATGCAATGTTTGTTGTTGTTTCTTATATTTAATTTTTATTGTTGCCTTTAGTTTCGATATATTTTTATCTTGAGGTTTCAGTCTTTCTAATATGTCAACACAAAACAACGCAAAGTCATAATTCTTGATACCTTCAAGTTCTGCGGTTAGCTGTATTAATAGTAGCTTAATATCGTTAATAGCCGTAATGAAAATATTTTTAATGTGAATATTGTGTGCCTTGCTGTTATTGATGTAGTGATCAGTTTGTAGTAATACATCACGCGTATTTTTACACATTGAATCACCCTTGTTTAACACTAATGTGGCGGTGGCTTTTTTATAAATCTTATCTAACTGTGCGAGTTTTGCTGAAAATGCTAGCATGAGTTTATAGTTATAAGCGTGAATATTTTCAGGATGATTCAATCGTTGGCGAATGATAGCGGCATCATGGGGAAGCAGCCATTGTTCAATATCCATGAGTGTCCGCAAAGAGCGATCGGCAAAATAAAACAAACCATTTTTTCCACGTTGCACACCGATACCGCCGTGCTTATCTATAACCAGCGCCGCTTTTTTTCTAAGTTTGCACATTAAGTCACTAAAATTTGATAGGTTGGGTACGTGAGTAAGCGTAATATCCTTATGGCTGCATGGGTGACACAAGCTTCTTGATAGATGACATAGTTTACGTTCATTGCTAGATAAATTTATCATCGGCGTGATTAGAATACAGACAGTCCCATAGGTTTGAATGGCATGCTCGCCAGCAATGTTTTTTATATTGCAAGCAAAATGTATTGCAGGTAGCAGTTCTGCAAAGCGCACAAAATTTTGTTTGGGCACACCGTAATATCGCAGGATGAAAAATTTACTTTGATAACCCGATAATAAACGAGCTAGTTTTTGTTTGGAAACGCCATTTTTCAAGATTGTATTCAGTTTATTTAGTTCAGAAATGGCTTGTGTTATGGGTGTGTTTATTTTGCGTAACGGGGTGGGTGTAACTTTTTTAAACATTTTGATATATCCTTTGTTTGTCAATTATCATTAAAAAGTGGGTTGCGAGCCTACGGTCTCTGTCACCTTTGAACATTTTTCAATGCAGCAAACACTTACATAGTCCTATAAAGGGAGTATGTTGCATCCATTCGTTAGTTTTAGTAAACATCAGAGACATACCTTAGCGTGTGTTGAAGATGATACTCGCAAAAATTGTAGTTTTTGTAAAGTGTTTAGGATAGAATGCGACGTTATCATTCATCGAAAAAATAACTTTATGTGCGGCATTGTTGGCGCTATTGCGCAAAGAAATATTAGTGATTTATTAGTAGCAGGGCTGCAAAGTTTAGAATACCGTGGCTATGATTCAGCAGGCATTGCGGTGATTGATAAACAACAACATTTACATCGCTCACGAGTTAAGGGCAAGGTTAATGGCTTGGCTAAACAACTAGCAAAACAACCCTTGCCAGGCTTGCTAGGTATTGCGCATACCCGCTGGGCTACCCATGGTTCACCTTGTGAACGTAATGCTCATCCCCATACTTCAGCACAACGTTTAGCGATAGTTCACAATGGCATTATCGAAAATCATCAAGTATTACGTGAACAACTCACCAAACAGGGGTATGACTTCACTTCTGATACTGACAGCGAAGTTATCGTACATTTGTTAGCGAGTCAGCTAAGCAAACACACTGATTTTCTATTGGCCTTGCGAGAGACGGTTGCTTTATTGCAAGGCGCTTTTGCTTTAGGGATTATTGATAGCCAGCAACCACAATGCTTGTTTGCCGTGCGACAGGGGGGGCCGTTAGTCATTGGTGTGGGTGACGATGAAAATTTTATTGCGTCTGATCCGATGGCATTATTGCCTGTCACCCAACAATTTATGTATTTAGAGGATGGCGATATTGCACAGATTCGTTGTGACGGTATGGTTATTTATGATCAGCTGCAGCAAAGAGTACAACGTAGTATTCACGATACACCTATTCATCAGCAAATGACAGAACGTGGTGATTATCAGCATTATATGTTGAAAGAAATTTTTGAACAACCGGCTGCTTTAACGCGGTTATTACATGGTTGTACGACACCTGCCATGATTGTTGAAAAAATAACCGGTAAAAATGTTAAAAGTACATTGCAAGCGATTAAACACATCCAGATTGTTGCTTGTGGCGCAAGTTATTATGCGGGCATGGTCGCGCGTTATTGGTTAGAGTCACTGTCGGGATTACCTTGCCGTGTTGACATTGCTAGCGAGCTACGTTACCACGCACCTATCGTAGCAGAAAAAACGTTATTAATCACTTTATCACAGTCAGGAGAGACCGCTGATACCTTAGCTGCATTACATGCCGCACAACAAGC
>JAESTO010000063.1 GCA_016763565.1 Gammaproteobacteria bacterium
ATTAATTTCAGTTAAGTAATCGCCGATAACATCCAGGCCAACGAATAACAAACCTTTTTCTTTAAGGGTTGGCCCCACTTGTTGGCAAATCCAGTGATCACGTTCAGTTAATTTGACAGCAATACCTTTACCGCCAGCAGCTAAGTTACCGCGTGTTTCACCTGGTGCGGGAATACGCGCGAGTGCATAGGGAATAGGTTTACCGTTAATAAGTAAAATACGTTTATCGCCTTGGGCGATTTCGGGAATAAATTGTTGGGCAATAATCAGTATTTTCCCCTTATTAGTGAGTAGCTCTAAGGCGGACGTTAAATTTGCATCATTGTGTTGTAAACGAAAAACTCCTGCACCGCCCATGCCATCAACTGGCTTGATGACAATAGTTTGCTGTTGTTCAGCAAATTTTTTGAGTGCAGCAATATTGTTGCTAACCAACATTGCAGGGCAACATTGCGGAAACCAGGTCGTGAATAATTTTTCATTGACATCACGTAATGCTTGCGGACTATTAACCACCAACACTTGTTTTTTTTCTGCCAACTCAAGCAAATGTGTGGTGTTAATATATGACATATCCACCGGGGGATCTTTACGCATCAATATGACGTCTAGTTCGGTTAACGCGAGGGTTTTGCTATTCGCCACATTAAACCAATGGTTCTTATCATCTTGCACGGTTAATAAGTGCATATAGCCATGGGGTGTATGGTCTTGGATAAATAAATCTGTTTGTTGCATATAATAGATTTGCCAACCACGTCGCTGTGCTTCGAGTAACATCGCCAAGCTAGTATCTTTATGCGGTTTAATGGTTTCAATCGGATCCATGATAATACCCAGCTTTATTGTCATAATGCTGTTCCCACTGTTGGCAAGGACATTTCCTGTGCTGCGGATAATAAAGCTAAACGTGCTACAACGCTGTAAGCATAAAAAAGTTGATCGGTGGTTTTAGTGTTCTCGGTAGGGAAAGGTTCAAAGTGCATGCCGGGCGCGTTAAGATTTTCATGGCTATTACGTTCAGTATGGGCACGATAGAAGCCGCCTACAACTTGTTGGCCAATCATATAGATAACAGGTTCTGCCACCGTTTTTTCTGTATTGACGGTTTCAAAACTATACACACCTTCTTGTACAATGACTTTGCTAACACTGCTGCCGCCTTTTGATGTCGACATACGCGTGCGCTGTTTGCGGTTCAATTGACGTAATTCATCCGTACTATGTACCATCATTACGGCCATACCATAAGTGCCGGCATCTGCTTTAACCACTACGAATGGTTTTTGTTGAATGTTATAGGCGTTATATTTTGCTTGAATAGCGTGTAATAATAAATCGGTATTTTTTATGACGCAATCTTCACCTTCACGTTTCATGAAATCAATTTCGTGACAATTGCGAAAGAGTGGCGCAATAAGCCATGGGTCAAGGGCAATGATTTCTGCGAATTCAGCAGCGACTATTTGATAGGTTTGAAAATGAATTGATTTTAAACGCGATGCCCAACCTGAATGTAAAGGTGGATAAATCGGTTGGGCAATATTGTGCAGTTGTGGCGGTATGCCGCTAGATAAATCGTTGTTTAAAATAATTAAATCCGGATCAAAGCCTTTTATTACTATGCGATCATTGCAACGATGCACGGCTTCTAGCGTAATAGTATTGTTGGAAGGTAGGGTAATGATTTGTGGGTCAATCACATCACCATTTAATGAGCCAATGCGTACAGAAAATCCTGCTTGGATAAAAATATTTTGTAGTGCAGCAACACTTTCCAAATAAAAAAGATTGCGTGTATGGTTTTCGGGCACTAATAATAAACGTTTGGCACGGGAACAAAAGCGTTGGATAATTTGCTTGGCTGCTTGGCCACATAATGGCATGGTCATTGGGTTGAGGTTGTTAAAGCCAGCTGGGAACAAATTAGTATCAATGGGTGCTAGTTTGAAATTAGCATTGCGCAAATCTACGGAACAATATATCGGAGGTGAAATTTTTTTCCATTGTTGTTCAAACCAGGCTTCAATAGCCAGCGTATTTTCTGAAAATTTTTTTTGTAAGTTTTGTGTGGGTAATAATGAAGTCATTTAAAAAATCCTATTTAAACATTTGACCAGCCATTTTGTTTTTTTGCTGAATAAAGTTGGTGCATAATATGTGTTAACTGCGCGACGAATAATTTGCGATAACGTTGGATACACGTGTACGGTTGCTAATAAGTAACGAATATTTAATCTTGCTTGCATCGCTAATGTAACTTCTGCTAATAATTCACCCGCATGCAAACCAAGAATAGTGGCGCCAATAATTTTTTGTTTATGGATAGTCAACTTTATTGAGCCGGTGGGTGCGACTTCAGCTAAGGCGCGATCGATATCTTTAAAATCACAACGCAAAATATTAACATTTAATTTTTGTTCCTGAACTTGTCGTTCAGTTATGCCAACAGTGGCAAACTCAGGATCAGTAAAAACAACAGCAGGCATGGTTTGATAGTTAATTTTTTTTCGAATATGAAAAACAGCGTTGCTAATGATAACACCGGCTTGATACTCTGCACAATGTGTCATTTTATAAGGGCTCTCTATCGCATCACCTAATGCATAGATATGTTTCTGTGAGGTTTGTAAACGTTCATTAACGATGATGCCACGTGATGAAAAATCAATACGGGCAGCTGCCAAGTTAAGTTTATCAATATTAGCTTTGCGGCCGGTGGCCACGAATAGTTGATTGCCTTTCAAGTGAATACTGCCGTTGGTTTGCGTTAGACAATTGACAATACATTGTGCTTTCTGTTCTTTAATATCAACAATTTTATTCACGAAGTGAAATGACACGCCTTCTGCTTGTAAGAATTCTTGTAATTGTGTCGCGATGCGCTCATCTGCTATGGGCATAATACGCTGAGTAATATCTACCACACTCACTTTGCTACCTAAGCGCGCGAACACTTGTGCCATTTCTAAACCCATTGCCCCAGCCCCTAAAATGATTAAATGTTTGGGTAAAATCTGCAATTGAAAAATTGTTTCATTGGTCAAAAAATTGATTTCTTGTAGGCCAGGAATAAGTGGAATATTAGGTTGTGAACCGCTAGCAATTACGAAGCGTTTAGCGGTTATAAGGTGCTTATTAACCTCAATATTTTTGGCATCATAAAATTTGGCTGTGCCAAAAATAACATCACAACCATAATCACGAAAACGTTGTGGCTCATCATGTTGCTGTATGTGTGTAACCACTTGCTGTACATGTTGCATGACTTTTGCTAAGTCGATATGTATTTTGCCGGTTGGCAAACCAAAACGTTCCGCATATTGAATTTTTGCAGCGACATCTGCGGTTTTAATTAATGTTTTACTTGGCACACAGCCATAATGTAGGCAATCACCACCTAATGTATCTTGATTTTCAATTAACGTAACGTTCAAGCCTAGTTGGCTAGCAACACTAGCAACAACTAAGCCACCAGCGCCGCCGCCGATAATGATTAAATCACGTTTTTTATTCACAAGCGTCTCCTTCATGTCGTCTTTTCAAAAACCATGGCATTGCACCAACTACTATTAACAGCCCTACACCTATTCACATTATCCAGCAAATTTTTTAATTTCCTGCCTGCTTTATGTGCAACCCAATCTGAAGCAATATAGCGCGCAATTAAAAATGCCACCGTTGAGCCCAGCACTGCGCCGCTTAAATTATA
Organism: Gammaproteobacteria bacterium; assembly: GCA_016763565.1. The sequence continues at coordinate 3,713 of JAESTO010000063.1, forward strand.
AAGTGTACCGAGTACAGCACCCAATAATAAACCACCGGTAAGTGTTAGTATTAGACCTGGAAGAAAAAATATTGTTGCAATACTATAAAGTACAATAAATACTATGGGTGCCCAGATACCGGCTTGTTGAATGGCCACCTGGATAGTGTGGAGATTAAACTGTTTACGATACATTATGGTCACCCAAATAGTAACAATGGCTATCATGACAGATAACAGTAATCGAGGTAAATTAGTTGTTTTCATATAATACTATGCTTTAAAAGACTTGAATTTTTCAGTATTACCTCCATATATTTTACTGCTAAAATAATTTAAGAGGTCAACATGAGCCAAGTAATTAGTGTAACTAACGATACATTCGTAGAGGAAGTCGAAAATAGCGACATTCCTGTCCTTGTTGATTTTTGGGCAGAATGGTGTGGCCCTTGCAAGATGATCGCGCCTATCATTGATGAAATCGCTAAAAATTATATCGGCAAAATGAAATTTGTCAAAGTTAATATTGATGAATTTTCAGAAATAGCAACAAAATTTGCTATCCGCAGTATTCCCACCTTACTGGTTATTAAAAATAACCCTGTCAAAGGCCAGGTTGAGGCAACAAAAGTGGGTGCCTTAACCAAATCGCAATTAACTGCGTTTATTGATAGTGTATTAAATTAAATAATTGCCTTAAAAAGCTTGCTTTTATAAAAATGATAAGGCATAATCCCGGCACCGTTGCTTCCAGCGGTGCCGAAAAATTTCTGGCCTAAATTATTCTATTGCTTGAGGTAACCAAGGCTTTAGCTTTATATAATCCCTTATTTCAATATTACCTTCCAAAAAAGAGGAAAATACTTACATGAATTTACTTGATCTAAAAAAGAAAAATGTAACGGAATTAACTACAATTGCTCAAGAAGTAGGGTTAGAAAATTTCTCTCGTCTGCGTAAACAAGACATCATTTTCAACATTTTAAAAAGCCACGCAAAAAAAGGTGAAGATATTCATGCCAGTGGCGTCCTCGAAATTTTGCAAGACGGCTTTGGCTTTTTACGTTCGGCTGATAGCTCCTATCTTGCCGGCTCCGATGATATTTATGTGTCTCCCAGCCAAATTCGCCGTTTTAGTTTGCGTACTGGCGACACTGTTTCTGGAAAAATTCGCCCGCCTAAAGATGGGGAACGTTATTTTGCGCTATTAAAAATCAATAAAATTAATTTTGCTGAACCAGAAGAGAGTAAAAATAAAATTATATTTGAAAATCTAACCCCCACTTTTCCTGTCGATCGTTTACGCATGGAACGTGGCAACGGTAGCACTGAAGATATTACAGCGCGTGTTATTGATTTAGTATCACCGATTGGCAAAGGCCAGCGTGGCTTAATTGTTGCACCGCCTAAGGCGGGTAAAACTATGATGCTACAAAACATTGCGCAATCAATTACTGCCAATCATCCTAATATTCATTTAATGGTGTTACTCATTGATGAACGCCCGGAAGAAGTGACCGAAATGGAACGTTCGGTACGTGGCGAAGTGATTGCTAGTACATTTGATGAACCAGCAACGCGCCACGTCCAAGTCGCTGAAATGGTCATTGAGAAAGCTAAGCGTTTAGTTGAGCACAAAGTCGACGTGGTCATTTTACTTGATTCTATTACCCGTTTGGCTCGTGCCTATAATACAGTTGCGCCAGCTTCTGGCAAAATATTATCAGGGGGCGTTGATGCCAATGCATTGCAGCGGCCTAGACGCTTC
>JAESTO010000005.1 GCA_016763565.1 Gammaproteobacteria bacterium
AAAAATACCTGAATTTTAACGATTAAATACGGTATTAAAACCACTTACCTTATTTTGATACCGTACTTATATCCATAAGGAGCGTCAAGAGGTGATTCTAAAAATGCAGAAGCTTTTGATAAAGGCATAAAAAAAAGCCGGAAGATTTTTCTTCCGACTTTTTATCTTCAATGCATGTTGTTTCTTAATTAATCATCAAGAAACAAAGTCTCTTTATGTGCTAATCGTTTATTCTTTATATCCTCAGATTCATAGAGAACAAATTCTCCTTCACTGCCTGACAAGATGCCAGGACGGTTTTTCTCATGTGCTTCCTGAGGATTCCCAGGGGTGTAGTGACACCCCCAAAGAATGATGGAAGAAAGAAAAATACCACAGGTTTTTAGAATCGTTTTAGACATATATAAGACCTCTTTTAGAATTTAATACATGCACCCAAAGCAATAACAGTGACACGGCTTGGATCAAGATGTGTTTTATCTGCAGTTGCAATGTCAGTTTCATGTTTGAACTGTTGTCCTGTCAGATACAACTGTGTTCCCGCATCTTTGATGTTTTGCACAACAGTGAATCCAACAGTTTTTGTGATGTCATTATCACGCAAGATATTGCGTTCTTTACCGTAGTTTACAGCAAAAGCTGTTGTACCCCAGCTGAAGAAATCCTTCTGCCATCCCAATTTCACAAAAGTCATTGTGGAATTTTTTTGACGGAAGTAAACACGCTCTTCTGTTGTTTTTTCTTTGATTTGGCCAGGATTGTTCATTTTGTCGTTGTTCTGATCTGCAAAAGACCCTGTTAAGCTCACACCAGAAGCTGTATGAAGGACAGAAAGAGCACCCGCTATTGTTTTCTTGTTTGTGCCATTTGTACCTATGCCATTTGCATTTACAGTGTGTGCAACACGTGTTGTGTAACCACCGACTGCAGCATCAACTTTAAATCTTGAAAAGTCGCCACTGAAACGCAAAACAACATCGCTATTTCCGTTGTTTACATGTCCAGCAGACAGTACGAATCCTGCAAAGTTTGGTGTATCATAGCGGACGCGTTGATCACGACCCAAACCATCAAAAGAATCCCATGTGTCTCCCACTTTAACAGACTTGTAATCTGTTTTGGATGTACTTGAAGCATTGGTCAGCATACGATTAAAAGCAACACCACCGCCTAAGTTTTGAACGGCTGGACCTGAAGCCACAATATCTGTTCCAGAAAGGTCTGAACCTTCTGTAAGGCATTCAGATGCCGTTGAACCTTTACCCAAAGACAATTTACCCCAAGGCATTTTCCAATGGAAGTCAGCATGACGGATGTTAACACCTGATGTTTTATTGGCATCATCGTTACGAACGTCAATGTTTGAAGAATTAAATTCGTTCAATCCCATTTCGAGTTTTGCACCAAATTCATGGCAACGGAATTGTTTTGCAGCTTTTAAACCGATGCGTGATGCAGCGTTTGAGTTATCAACAAAAGCTATGCCTGATTTACCAGTGGAGTGTTGGTTGCCTGCAGGGCTCGCTTCATAATGAGATTCTCCTGTGTTTGCATAACGTCCTGCAACGTTGGCAAGACCATACGCTGTGACTGAAATGCCTTTGGCTGTTTCAACGTCTTTGCGCATATCCATCTTATGCGTGTGCATATGACCTTTTTTGTGCATATGCTTGCTTATTGTACGTGTCAAACGACTTTTGCTTGAATTATTTGGGTTGTTTGCTTCAGCTGTTCCACACAGAAGTGCGGCCACTGAAACAGAAGACAAGCCAAGAACCATCTTTTTCGTAAATTTTGTCATTTAAACTCTCTATATTGTTATTTTTGTAAAAAAGTTTACTGTTCCATTATAAAGATGTAATAAAGATTTTGAAGATGTTTTGTTTTAAATTTTAGAGAGTGTGGTAAAAAACACACACATTTGAGGGTAAGTGTTTGATATCAGTGGAGGCCGGGACCGGAATCGAACCGACGTACAAGGATTTGCAATCCTCTGCATAACCACTCTGCCACCCGGCCACTGATAGGAACGGCCCTATTATAGTCAGGAAAAAGGCAAGGTCAATTGTTTTTTTCACGCAAGGTGCGTAGAGTTATCGTTTTTTCTCTCTCCAAAACCAATACCCAATACCACTGACCAAAAGGGTGATCACACCGATGGCAATATAGCGTTTGTATTTTTGAAGATTGTCAAATAAAACGTCGATTTGATCATCAAAAGCATATCCGAGCCAATATCCCACACCACAACTGAGGATAGCCCAAAAAACAGCAGCAATGAAATTGAGGCTTGAGAAACGTTTGACAGGAATGCCACTGGCGCCAATAACCAGAGGGCTGATGGTACGAATACCATAAATAAAGCGAAAGGAAAGAATAAACCAGGTGCTATGGTGTTTTAAAAGGTCTGAGGCGCGTTCAACGCGCGCGCGCCAGTGTGCTTTTTTCTTTAAGAGACGTGGGCCATAACGCCGTCCAATAAAGTAAAGAATTTGATCCGCAAAAACAGAGCCACAAAACGCCAAAAGCGTGACAATATAAATCGAAACTGTATCATAACGGTAAGCAAGTATGCTGCAGGTCAGGACAATCGATTCTCCTTCGACAAGGGCGCCAAGAAAAACAATCAGGTAAATAATTTGGGGGCCGTAGGTTTGTATAAAGTCTTCCATAAAGGTACTCTTTGTAAAGGTGTCTTGGTTTTTATCAATGAAGCTTATGTGACTATAGCGATTTTTCCTTGATAAGGGAAGAGAGGCCCACGAGACTTTCGCACCAGAAGCGTTAAAAAAAGAAGAGAAGAGCATGCACATGGAAGATCTTCTACAGAAACCTCAAGACAATAAGATCTATACGTCTTATTTAAAGCGTTTGATGGCGCATTGAGAGGTCGATTCTTATCAGGGTTTAGCATGTTATGCACAGGAATATCTTGATGATTTTTAGTTTGTTGTGTGGATTTATATTTCTGTTGTCGAGGAAAAAAGCACCTCTTTTCTGATTTACGAACATGAAATCGAGAAAGCCACCTTTTTTCCAGAGGCAAAGCTGAATGATACGGAAAAGGTGTTAAGGCAGACAGGCCCTCAAACACGCACGGATAAAATTGTGGGGATGGCGGTGCGTGAGATGAGTCACAACCGTGCAATTCAAAACACAGCATCGCTTGCTAATCCTGAATCTTTGAAATTCTATGAGGATTTGAAAGCTTTGCATGTGTGATATAAAAATCTATACTTTTTTATAAAAGTGATGTACGAATGAAATGTGGTCTTTTTATAAGGAAATTTAAATGAACTTTTTTTTAAATACGAAACCAATTTTTCTAACCCTTCTTCTTTTTTCTTTTGTGCGGCCTCTTTTGGGATCTGTCACACTTGAGGACGTGGATACACCGACGCCTTTGAAATTCAACCCGATGCAACAGAGAACTTTAGCGACTTATAAATCGCAAAGTGCTTTTGAGGAACTTGTCTGTTCGAGATTCAACAAAGAGACAAAAAAATATCGTCATAGAGACGCACCTCTCTCTAAAATTTTTAACGTTTTAGATGAAGATACAAGAGGGGTTATTGAAGGGTACCTTTGTCCCTCTCTTAAAAACTATATCTTGACTATCAATACGAACCTAGAGCCTGCAAAACTGCTTGTTGCACGGTATATTTATGACGTTATCTTGAAGTCTACAAAGAAAGCAATTTTTGACTTTAATGTGTTTTTGAGAGGTTTGGAAATGCAGAACGTCCTTCCTCTTCTTAAACTTCGTTTTGAACATAAAGACGTGAAAAAAAAGATGGAAGCCTTTCAACATCAAAAAGATTTTAAACTGTTTGATTTTAAAATCTGCGGTGTACCAAGAAAATATTTCAAACCAAATTTTCTTGAAAGAGATATAAATAATATACAAAGAAAAGATCAGGAGATGCTGAACTATATTTTAAAGGAATTTTGTTCCCAAGCGCTCATTTCCCTCTATACACCAGGAAAACCCCTTCCCAGACTGTGGAAAGATTTTTTCAAGAGGCAGAAATATTTTTTAAATGAAATCAATGTCTTGCAAACGTTTCCCCATTTTTTTGTAAACATAAAACATTTTGGCATTGATTTTTTAAAAGACATTTTCACACTTAAAAATACAGATAAATCGTGGACTCATTTTTTTGAGGATATCATGTATGCTTCACGGTCCATAGATGTGCATACGAAAAAAGAAGACATCAAAATGATTATTCAAGAGATTCATAAGGCGGATACTATAGCGATATACTGTGAGACGCAACATATGCTTGGGAAGAAATATTTTGAGGGTGAGGGTGTGAAGAAAGATTTAAAACAAGCCTTTCAATATAGCAAACGCGGTGCAGATCAAGAAGATCCCATGAATCAAAATAATATGGGGGGTATGTATGAATATGGAATAGGTGTGAAGAAAGATTTGAATAAAGCTTTTGAATATTACATACTTGCTGCAAGACAAGGACATGCAGACGCTCAATTTAATCTCGGATGGATGTACAAAAAAGGACAAGGTGTTAAAAGAGATTTGAAACAGGC
>JAESTO010000010.1 GCA_016763565.1 Gammaproteobacteria bacterium
AGAAGAAAAACATGCCCTAGATTTGATCTCCCTAGTGGAATCAACGTGTGATGAAATATTAGAAATGAATCATCAAATAAAATTTACTAGCGACATTAATCGATTGGTTCTACAAGGCCAACGTGTTGGGTTAAAACGCGCATTCAATAATTTATTGATCAATGCAGTTAAGTATGGCTGTGAAGCTACTGTTAGGATATCAAAAAATGATCAAGCATTAATTGTTACCATTGATGACCAAGGAACTGGTTTGCCCAAAAGTGAATTAACTAAAGTATTTGAACCTTTTTATCGCTATGAACGTTCTCGTTCTCGTGAGACCGGTGGCACAGGTTTAGGTCTGGCTATTGTCAAATCGATTATTGAAATGCATCATGGCACTATCGAATTAAGTAATTTATCACCCGGTGGTTTGCGTGTTACTGTGAAATTTTTTAAGTAGCAGTAGACAAGGTATAAAATATTTTTATATCACACGTCCGTTTCACTATGTTTTGTTGATTCTACGGTTGCTTCATCATTTTTTTGTTCATCAAGCTTTGTTACTTCATTTTCTTCAGTCATAGCATTTTCTTCTTGTTCATCAGCGGGTGTTATTTCTTTTTTACTTTCTTGCGCTACAGCATTTTCTTCTTGTTCGAGTAATTCCATCTGCACTGCTAACTCTGAACCAGCAACATCTAAATCTTGTATCGCTTGCAACGTTGGTAATCCTTGCAAACTATCCAAATTAAAATAATCCAAAAATTGCTTAGTAGTGCCCAATAGTGCTGGTTTTCCTGGCACATCTCGATGGCCAACGACTTTGATCCATTCACGTTCTAATAAGCTTCTAACAATATGGGAACTGACAGTTACGCCACGTACTTCTTCAATTTCTGCACGGGTAACAGGTTGACGATAAGCAATTAATACCAGCGTTTCTAGGAAGGCGCGCGAGTAACGCGCGGGCCGTTCTTCCCATAATTTACTTATCCATGGTGCAAATTCTTGTTTGGCTTGATAGCGATAACCATTAGCCACTTTTTTTAGTTCGACACCTCGTGTTTCGCATTCTTCTTGTAGCGTTTGCAATGCTTCACTGATTGCCTGTATGCTGGGTTGCTCTGTCTCAGAAAATAGTTGCGCTAATTTTTGGGTAGTCATCGGAGCATCTGCCACCATTAATATCGCTTCGAGCATGGGCTTGAGTTTGTTTTGTTCAATCATGATTTTGCCTTAATATGGATAGGTGCAAATGGTTCTGCTTGCACAATTTCGATCAACGATTCTTTAAGTAATTCCAATACTGCAATGAATGTCACAACAACACCTGATCGCCCTTCTTTATCGGAGAAAAAACTAATAAAGGGCGTAAATGCATCTGCTCGTATACTCGATAAAATAACCGTCATTCGTTCACGAATTGACAAGGGTTCTGCTCGAATATGATGATGTGCTTGCAGATTAATCCGCTTCAATACATCTTGAAATGCCCACAGTAATTCTTTTAAATCAACATCCGGTTGTGGTTTGTCGATTTTCAGGTCGGGTGTAGCCGAATGGGCAACAAATATATCCCGATTAACACGTGGTATTTCATCAAGGTTCTGCGCAACATTTTTAAACCGTTCATATTCTTGTAAACGGCGCACCAATTCTGCACGTGGATCGTCTTCATCCTCTTCAGTATTAGGTCGTGGTAATAACATCCGCGATTTAATTTCTACTAATGTTGCCGACATTACAAGGTATTCGCCGATAAGTTCTAGCTGTAAATCTTTAACTATTTCTATGTAGTTGATATATTGACGCGTAATCTCGGCGACTGGAATATCTAAAATATCAATGTTGTTACGTTTAATAAGATAGAGCAACAAATCCAGTGGACCAGAAAATGTTTCTAAAAAGACTTCTAATGCCTCCGGTGGAATATATAAGTCTTGCGGTAATTGCACATACGGTTCACCCTGCACCATGGCTAGTGGCTCATTGCCATTAGCAGCTGTAGTATTTATGGCAAGTTCTCCTGGTTGTTCTATGGCTTTCATTATTTTCATCGATAGTGTAATCCCATAGCCTTTTTCACTTTCACCATGGTTTCACGCGCTACTTCACGTGCTTTTTCTGTGCCTTCAGCAACAATATTTTTCACTAAATTAGGACTGTCAATAAATTCTTGCGCACGTTCACGAATAGGTGCTAGTTCTTTCTGAATGGCATCTATCAATGGACTTTTACAATCTAGACAGCCAATGCTAGCACTGCGGCAACCTTGTCGCACCCAATCTTTCACATCATCAGTGGAATAAATGTTATGTAACGCCCACACCGGACACTTGTCAGGTTCGCCGGGATCAGTACGTCTTACCCGCGCAGGATCTGTTTGCATGGTTTTTATTTTTTTTTCAACATCTTCAGGTGCTTCACGTAAGGTTATTGTATTGTTGTAAGACTTCGACATTTTTTCACCATCTAAACCTGGTACTTTAGGTATCTCGGTTAATAATGCCTCGGGCTCTGGCAAAATAATTTTACCACTGCCATCCAAATAGCCTAATAATAATTCGCGTTCAGAAAAACGTAAACTGGCCTGTGATTCCAATAAGGCTGTGCCTATTGCTATCGCTTCGTGATCGCCTTGCTCTTGATAACGTTTTAGTAAATCACGAAATAACCGTGCATTTTTCTTGCCCATTTTTTTAATCGCTTGTTCTGCCTTTTCGACAAAATTACTTTCACGACCATAAAAATAGTTGAAGCGCCGTGCTATTTCTCGTGTCAATTCTAAATGCGGCAATTGGTCTTCACCAATTGGTACCAAACCTGCACGATATAATAAGATATCAGCGCTCATTAGCACTGGGTAACCTAAAAAACCATAGGTATGTAAATCTTTTTCTTTAAGCTTTTGCATTTGATCTTTGTAAGTCGGCACACGTTCTAACCAACTCAAGGGTGTACTCATCGACAATAACAAATGTAGTTCAGCGTGTTCCGGCACCCATGACTGAATAAATAAATGCGACAGATTAGGATTAACACCGGCCGCTAACCAATCGATAATCATATCCCAGGTATTTTTCTCAATATTCTCAGGATTGTCATACTGTGTGGTTAAACCATGCCAATCGGCGGCAAAAATGAAACATTCGTATTCATGTTGCAGCTTAAGCCAATTTTTAATTACACCGTGATAATGCCCCAAGTGCATTTTGCCACTTACGCGCATACCAGAGAGAATTCGTTGTTGTGAAGAAAAATCAGTCATAATTTATTCAAATAGTTGAGTGTCGCCTTTACCATGACGCAATATATGGGGAATGTCACCGGTTAAATCAACCACTGTAGTGGGTGTGATACCACAGTGTCCACCATTAATGATCAAATCCACCTGTTTATTTAACCATCGAGGCATATCTTCAACATCAGCAATTGGCAAATCTGCGTCAGGTAATTGTAAGGTAACACTCATCAATGGTTCATTTAATTCAGTTAGCAACGCTTGCACAATCGCATTATCAGGCACACGCAAACCAATGGTCTTGCGCTTCATTTGTTGTAAACGCCGCGGTACTTCTTTGGTCGCTGACAAAATAAAAGTGTACGCATCAGGGGTGCATTTTTTTAATAGCCGAAACACCCAATCATCAACCCGCGCATAGCTTGCCAATTCGGATAGATCACGGCACATTAAGGTAAAATGGTGCTTAGCATCTAGATGACGAATGTGACGAATCGCCTCAGCAGCTACTTTATCGTCTAAATGGCAACCAATCGCATAGCTAGAATCGGTCGGATAAACAATAACACCGCCTTGACGAATAGCTGTACAGGCTTGCTGAATTAAGCGGGGCTGAGGAGTTTTCGGATGAATATCAAGCTGTTGTGTCATATGGGCTGGGTTGTGTTACAATAATTTGGTTTTTAAATGTACATTTTCTAACATAAAAAACTGGCACTCATTATACTATAAACCGTGCAAAAATATAGCACCTGATATCAACATAAAATTTTTAAACTATGAAGCTCCTCACTGATTTTTTACCCATTGTTATTTTCTTTGTTGCCTATAAATTGTATGGTATTTTTACCGCCACAGGTGCCGCTATTGTCGTATCCGTTCTTTTGGTGAGCTGGGCATGGTATAAATACCGCAAAGTCGATAACACACAATGGATAACCTTGGGAGCTATTGTCATTCTTGGTGGCGCCACATTAATCTTCCATAAAGCTATTTATATCCAGTGGAAGGTCAGTATTGTTTACTGGGCGTTGGCTCTGGCTTTTTTGCTCAGTCAATTTATTGGCAAAGCTTCTTACTAT
>JAESTO010000064.1 GCA_016763565.1 Gammaproteobacteria bacterium
GCTCGAAAATTCTAAAAATTCTTGAGGATTAGGGTATGTTTTTACATCAAAGCCAACGGATTCAACCAACCAACGAGCTGATTCAAGTATAGATTGATCATCATCAACAATGAAAACTGACGCATCGCTAGCCATTATTTACCCCACCTAAATTAAAAGTACGTTTACAGAGCCTACATAATATAAACATCTGTGATCTGAATAGCAACTCTATATATTTGCCGTCCTTGCAGTTTACTAATCGTATCATGAAAAGGTTAATTCAACAAAACTTGCCTTTCATGCGTAAGACTGGCAAAATTGAAAAATTTTTTAATCGTAGGCAAATTTAACTATGCAAAATCATTCAACATCACCCGTTCATGCCGAATCATTAATTCCGGCATCAACATCATTACCTGAAATTACGGTTAAGGCTGTGCTACTTGCCATCATCCTTGTCGTGGTATTAACGGCCTCTAATGCTTATTTGGCGTTAAAAGTAGGGACTACAATTTCAGCATCTATTCCCGCTGCTGTGATTTCAATGGGAATACTACGCTTATTTCGCACGCACAATGTCTTGGAAAATAACATTGTTCAAACAGCGGCTTCTGCCGGCGAAGCGCTAGTCGCCGCATTGGCTTACACCCTGCCTGCCCTACTGATGATGCATTTCTGGTTAGATTTCAATTATGCCAACACTGTTGCCATTGCTATGATTGGTGGCATATTGGGTGTATTATTTTCTGTTCCTTTACGCCGCATTTTATTAGCTGATAAAACACTCAGATTCCCCGAAGGCGTAGCCATTGGTAATATTTTAAAAATCAGCACGACCAGTGGTGCTGGTTTAAAGCGCTTAATTCAGGGCGGTATAGTGGGTGGCGCTATTGCCTTTATGCAAACAGGTTTGCGTGTCGTCACTGAAGATATCTCGTTATGGGCCAGCAAAGGAAGCACTGTGTTTGGATTTAGTATCGGCTTCTCACCGGCACTCATTGCGGCAGGTTATATCGTTGGCATTAATGTGGCAATAGCTTTATTACTTGGTGTGATAATTGGCTGGCTGGCAGGTGTGCCAATATTAACCAGCTTTTTTCATACCCCCATACACCACGGTGCTGCGCAAGCGGCTTTTGCCATTGGCAAAGAACACATTCGCTTCATTGGCGTTGGCACCATGCTAGTCGGTGGCGGCTGGTTATTACTCACGCTGATCAAGCCCGTATTTCAAGGGCTACACCAATCCATCACAGCGTTACGCCAATCACGTTTACATAGCGCTAAGGCCATTGCGCGTACTGATCGCGACGTTCCTATTAACTACGTCATGTGGGGAGTTATCGTGCTTACGATCCCCTTATTTTTTCTACTAAGCCACTTTATTAATGCCCATACACTGGGTATTTCTGAAAATTTGCAGTTAGGCGTAAGTTTCATGAGTTTATTCTTTGTCATTCTTATTGGCTTTTTTGTGGCAGCAATTTGCGGATATTTTGCTGGTTTAATTGGCTCATCCAATAGCCCATTATCGGGCATTACTCTCGCAGTGCTGATTCTGGGGTCTTTTTTATTATTTATCACACTCAATAGCAGTATTAACTTTAGTGTTAACCCTCAGAAAGCGCTTGAAGCTGCCGGTATGACCATTGTTATTGCTAGCATTATTGCTTGTGCAGGCTCTATTAGCATTGATACTATTCAAGACTTAAAAGCTGGCCAAATGGTTGGTGCTACACCTTGGAAACAACAAGTAATGTTGGTTCTTGGTGTTATTATTGCTGCGCTGGTTGCGCCATTAATATTACAGCTATTATTCCAAGCTTATGGCATTGGTAATATTTTCCCTCATCCTGGCATGGATCCAAGCCAAGCACTTAGTGCGCCACAAAGCCAATTAATTCAAGCGGTTGCCAGCGGCATGTTTGGCGGTAATTTAAATTGGCCCATGATTATTATCGGCTGTATCGTTGCGGTCATGTGTATTATCATTGACGAATATGTCAAGTGCAAAGGCACACGGCTGCCGGTATTAGCCGTTGGCCTTGGAATCTACCTACCTATCGAGGTTAGCATGGCAATGATAGCCGGTGGATTCATTTCCTATTTTACGCATCGAAAATTTAAAACATGGCGGCAACAAAATCAAGTGGAACAAGCCGAGCGTGGCTATCAAAATGCCATCTTATTAGCCTGTGGCTTAGTTGCTGGTGCATCACTCATGGGCGTTATATTAGCGATTCCCTTTACAATTTACCAATCATCAAGCATTTTGGCTATTATGCCAACCCATTTGCACAGTGTAGCAACATTGCTAGGTATCATTGCGGGCATTAGTTTATGCGCATGGTTATATCGAATCATTTATCAAAAGGATTAAGCCATGAAAATCATTATTTTGGGTGGCAATCAAGTCGGTGGAGCACTAGCCGAACAGTTAGAAAAAGAAGGCAACGATATCACGGTTGTTGATATCAATGCGGAACGTTTACGTAATCTATCTAATCGCTTAGACATTAGCACCGTGACGGGTCCAGCATCTTATCCCAGTGTATTGCGTAAAGCAGGTGCAGAAAACGCTGATATGTTAATTGCTGTGACAGAAAGTGATGAGGTTAATATCGTTGCTTGCCAAGTTGCTTACAGCCTTTTTAACACCCCAAGTAAAATTGCTCGCTTACGCGCTTCAGAGTATTTAGTACGCAAAGAATTATTCAGCCATGAAAATATCCCTATTGATGTTTGCATTAGCCCAGAACGGCTTATCACTCAGTCAGTTATTCGCCTGATTGAGCATCCAGGAACATTGCAAGTTGTCGATTTTGCGCAAGGAAAAGTACGCATGATAAGTTTACTCGCGCGTACCGAAGGTATATTGATTGATAAAACATTAGAAGAAATTCCACAATTTTTTAATGGCGATATTATGCGTATTGTTGAGATCCATCGCAATAATCGTTCTATTATTCTCAACGGAAAAACACGTATTGCCGTCAATGATGAAGTGTTTTTTATCGCCGACAAACAACATGCAAACTATATTCTTGAAGCATTTGGATTGCCACAAACCCCTTATAAGCGCATTATGATTGCCGGTGGCGGTAATATTGGTTATCGTCTTGCCGAGTCATTAGAAGCCCGTTATCAAGTGAAACTATTAGAAAGTGATAATAAACGCGCTGAACACATTGCTAACGAGTTAAGTAATACGATTGTATTACGTGCCAATGCCTCTGATAAAGCCTTGTTGATAGACGAAAACATTGAAAATATGGACGTATTCTGCGCAGTAACCAACGATGATGAAACGAACATTATGTCTTGCTTACAAGCTAAAAAATTAGGCGCAAAACAAACTATGGCACTCATTACAAAAACTGCTTACGCTGATTTAATTGAAGATAGCGGTATCGATATTGCCATCTCGCCACAACATGCAACCATTGGTAGTATTCTACGTCATATCAGACGAGGTGATGTTGTCAATGTTCACTCACTACGGCGCGGTGCCGCTGAAGCCATCGAAGTCGTTGCGCACGGCGATGAAAAAACATCAAAAATTGTTGGGAAAATGATTAGTGAAATCAAACTACCCACAGGTGCAAATATCAGCGCTATTGTTCGCGATAAACAAACATTGATTTGTCATTATGATACCGTTATTGAGGCCAATGATCATTTGTTATTATTTATCCCTGATAAAAAACATACACATGCTATTGAAAAGCTTTTTCAAGTTAGTGCTACCTTTTTATAGCCCGTAGGAATACTATGCAATTTACTACTATTTTTCGTGTGCTTGGCATGCTATTATTACTTTTTAGCCTTAGCATGCTACCACCTGCTATAGTTGCATCCTATTACCAGGATGGAGGTGGAGCAGAATTTTTATTAAGCTTTGCCATTACGTTCATTACCGGATTTTTAGTATGGTATCGCTTTCGTCATTACCGATACACCTTAAAAACACGTGATGGTTTTTTAATTGTAATACTCATTTGGGCTATCTTAAGTTTATTTGGTGCTATTCCACTTTACATTTCACACCACCCCCATAACTCGTTCACTAACGCCATGTTTGAATCAGTTGCAGGGCTTACCACAACAGGCGCAACCGTCATTCATGGTCTTGATACATTACCCCATGCCATCTTATTTTATCGCCAAGAATTACAGTTTCTAGGTGGCATGGGAATTATTGTCTTGGCTGTCGCCGTATTACCCATGCTAGGTTTAGGTGGTATGCAATTGTATCGCGCAGAAATACCTGGACCCATGAAGGATAATAAAATAACGCCACGCATCGCTGCTACAGCAAAAAATTTATGGGTTATTTATTTAAGTTTAACGGTACTCTGTTGTGCTTGTTATTGGCTGGGAGGTATGTCACTGTTTGATGCCATTTGTGAAAGTTTTAGTACTATTTCTACGGGCGGCTTTTCCCCTCATGATGCTAACTTCGCCTATCACCATAGTTCGTCATTAGAAATCATTGCTATTATTTTTATGCTACTAGGCGGCACAAATTTCACGTTGCATTTTATGGCACTTAAACAGCGCAATATAAACTATTATTGGCACAGTCTAGAATTCCGCGTTTATATTTTTATTATGCTTGTTACAACAGTTATTACCGTCATCATGCTTACGCTACATCATCAATACCACCATTTCAGTACGATATTAGTTAAATCCTTATTTACCGTGGTATCCCTGAGCACAACCACCGCATTTTCAACAGCCAATTACAGTGCTTGGCCAACATTTATTCCTAC
>JAESTO010000065.1 GCA_016763565.1 Gammaproteobacteria bacterium
CTGTTGGAAAATCAGGGCCAGGAATATACGTAAGTAAATCATCGATCGTTAATTCTGTATTATCGATTAAGGCAATACAAGCATCAATGACTTCCGATAAATTGTGTGGTGGAATATTGGTGGCCATACCTACCGCAATACCTGAAGAACCATTAACCAATAAATTAGGCACTCGTGCGGGCAACACAGTCGGCGCGTGCTCTGAGCCATCGTAGTTCGGTACAAAATCAACCGTTTCTTTATCTAAATCTGCAAGCAAAGCGTGCGCAACTTTACTCATGCGGATTTCGGTATAGCGCATAGCCGCAGCTGAATCACCGTCAACAGAACCAAAGTTACCTTGACCATCCACCAACATGTAACGCAGAGAAAAGCTCTGTGCCATCCGTACCACCGTATCATACACGGCGCTATCACCATGTGGATGGTATTTACCAATCACATCACCTACAATACGTGCTGATTTTTTATAAGGTTTATTCCAATCATTGCGTAGTTCATGCATAGCATACAAAACACGGCGATGCACCGGTTTTAATCCATCACGCACATCAGGCAAAGCGCGTCCAATAATGACACTCATCGCATAATCTAAATACGATTGTTTCAATTCATCTTCAATGGAAATAGGAATGATTTCTTTGGCAAAAGTAGTCATAAAATGTAGGTTCCTGCGAACTTAAAAAAGGACGCTATTTTAACATGGATTGTTAAAAAATTAACGTGACGCTTAGTGTTGCCATATGCCCGCTAATATTACATATATAACTGTAAATTCGCTCGCCTGCCATCGGTTTTTTGATTGTGCTCATTTGCTAAAAATATTCGTTACCTATAAAATGAGAATCCTTCGGTGCCTGGTCTTCTTTAATCTGGAAGTTTTTATGGATATCTTCATTATCATTTCGTTTCTCGCTGTCAATTTATTGATTGGCATAATGTCTAGTAAACACACACACAGCCTCGATCAATTTTCTGTCGGTCGTCGTTCTTTTAACAGCTTCGCAATTTTTGCTTCATTATCGGCAACCTTTATTGGCGGTGGTTATACCTTAGGTAATGCCGCTAAAGTATTTCATCTTGGCATGTTTTATGCCTTTGCATTGCTTGGTTTTAGCCTTAAAGAAATTTTAGTCGGCTTGTTTATTGCACCACGTATGGCAGCTTATCGCGATTGTTTATCAATTGGTGACATAATGAGCAGACATTATGGTACTGCTGCAAAAGTCATTACAGGTATTTTTTCGGTATTAATTTGCACGGGCATTGTAGGTGCTCAAGTCGGCGCAATAGGCGCCATCTTCCGGGCATTTTTTCATATTAATGAGTTATGGGGAATATTGATCGGTTTCGCTGTTATTATTGTATATTCTGCTTTAGGTGGCATGCGTGCGGTAGTTTATACGGATATTTTACAATTTTTAATTTTAGCAGTAGGCATCCCGTTAGTATTTGTTCTTGGCATATATTATGTCGGTGGTTTTACTGCCATTATACATAAACTGCCGCAAGCCCATGTGTTTTTTTGGCACGATTCTCATACGCTGCTACCCTTTGTTTTTCTATTCATTACTTTTATGCTCGGTGAAACACTCGTACCACCTTACGTGCAACGATTATTAATGGCTAAACATACCTGGCAAACACGACGTGCAATTGTTGCTAGTGGATTATTATCTATCCCATTTTTTTTAATTGCTGGCGGTATTGGATTAATTGCACTGCTCATTAATCCACAATTAAACGCTAATTTAGCCTTACCTTTTGTAGTCGAAACTGTCCTTCCTGGCTTTTTGCGTGGATTTGTTATTGCATCGTTACTCGCTATTATTATGTCTTCTGCTGCTGGGTTTTTAAATGCTGCAGCAGTTTCCTTGGTAAATGATATTATCAAGCCATTAAAACCACAAATAAAACCAATGACACTATTATCACTAGCTAAAGCCAGTGTGTTTGCTATTGGCGCTAGTTCGATGATTTTTGCTTTGGCAATTAAAAATGTCTTAGATATTTTACTGTACGCTTACAATTTTTGGTCGCCGATTATCTTAGTGCCGTTATTAGCGTTATTGTTTAATATTAAAGTAAAATCTTGGCATTTTTTCATCGGAGCAAGTGCAGGATTAGTAGGTATGTTAGTCTGGTCTTTCGCATTCGAGCAGATCTATCATGTCAGCGCAATTATTATTGGAATTTTGTGTAATTTGCTCTTTTTTAGTGGTGCTAAACAATGCATTAGATAATATTATTTATCGCTGTTTAATCTAACGGATTCAACGAAATATACGTTTCAACCTCAGCTAATTCCCGAGCAGTTGTTACATTCCACCAAGCACCTTGATAATGTTCTCCACGCACCTGTTGTCGCAGCAAAGCAAGTTGTAATGGTTTCATAATTGAGTAGACACCTGGGCCACAAACTTGAAAAAATTGTGGTTGAAAGACACCAATACCACCATAGGTAAGCTTGCTACCGTCCCTATCTATCACTTCATTTTCTTGTAAAACAAAATCGCCCTGTGGATGAAAATTAGGGTTATCCACCATCATCATATGAGCCAATCCTGATAATTGACTCGGTAATTGCACCAAGGGGTATGCAGTCCATATATCGCTGCTAATGACTATGAAAGGTTCCTTACCTAACAAAGGCAAAGCCTGATAAACGCCACCACCTAATCCTAACGCCTGTTGCTCAATGGAATAGTGAATCTTGACGCCATAACGTTCACCTTTACCTAATGCCTGCTGAATTTTTTCTGCCAAGTAACAGACATTAATAACGACCTCTTCAATACCTGCTTGTGCTAATGCATATAAATGATACTCAATAAGCGATTTTTCGGCAACTTTAAGTAATGGCTTGGGTGTATTATCTGTTAAAGATTGCATACGCTCACCACGCCCAGCAGCCAGCAACATAGCTTTTCTGATCATAGCTGTTTCTCCCAGGCGGGCAACACGACACGCTTCATCCACTCACGAAAAAACTTAAATTCTTGGTAATCAGCACTCACCTCCATAATATAATTTAAGGTGCGCGGTACATAAGCTAAGTAGTCACGATGTCCATCTCGTTGACATTTGCGTGCAAATGTTCCCAACGCTTTTAAATGGCGTTGTAAACCAGCCATGTCAAACCAAAATAAAAATTGTAGCCACGTACAGTTGCTTAAATTTAATTGCTGATAAAAATACTCAGCCCATTGTTTGACCTTATCTTTGGGCCAATCAATATAGCAATCACGTAATAATGACACCGCATCATAGGTTATTGGTCCCCACATTGCATCTTGAAAATCGATAATACCTACTTGTCTATCAGGCAGTACCAATAAATTACGTGAATGATAATCACGATGAATACACACCTGCGGTTGTTGTATGAGCCGATCGGTTAATTGCTGGAAAGTATCATGCAACAATTGCTGCTCGACAGGACTTAGTGACAACGCCAATAAATCGCTAAAAAACCATTGTTGGCAAATTTGCAAATCACGTTGGCAAATTCCGACAAAATCAGTGAAAGGATGATGCGCAATGGGAGGACAGGTTTGAATAATCGTCAAAGCTTGTAGTGCGCATTGATACAATGATTGTGCATTCTCATCGGTCAAAACAGTGCTATACAATTTATCACCAAAATCGCCAAGCAATACGAAGCCTTGTGACAAATCTACAGCAAAAATCTCTGGCACATGTAAACCTAATTGCTTAAATGCTTGGGCAATGGCAATAAAACCTTCGCAAGGTTCTTGTTGTGGTGGCGCGTCCATCACCACCTTGCTAGTATTACCCTCTTGCACACGAAAATAGCGACGAAAACTGGCATCACCCGCTAAAAAGCGCATATGCTGTGGTTGTACGGCACAAATTTTGTCTAGCCAAGTATAAAGGGCTTGCTGACGAGGGTTAATAGCTGCTGTCATCAATGAAATATACGATATAATCCTGCGTTAATTTTGTTTAGTTAAGAGTGATTATAACAAACCTGCTAATGTCGACAAGCCATGTTTTTTTACAACGTATTAAATCGATACTACTGTGCTCAGTATTCTTGATAATCACGGTGTTTGTCAATATTAATGCTTTGGCAAAAAATAACAAATACATCTCCAAACCGTCATTTGCCAAACAGCTCAATTGGGTCCAGGCACCATCTCTCAATATTTGTCGCGGTTATTATCGACAAACACCCATTGTTTTTTCAACATCTCTACCGAAAAAGACGACTTTATTACATGCCGACAAAGCGCACCTATTCCGTGATAAACCTTCTGTGTACATGGGCCATGTGCGCGTAACACAATTAGGCCGTCAACTTACTGCCGATAAGGCCTACACTTTTCTTGATAAACAACATCGCCACTTAAATATTATTAAAGCCTTAGGTAATGTACATATTTATCAACCGGGCTTATTAATTGTTGCTGATAAGGGACAGCTCAATATTCCGCAGAAAACACTGGCGCTACACAACGTGTCTTATCGCATGCCGCGTAATAGCAAACTCAAGAAGAAAATTGTCTATGTGCAGGGCAAAAAAGAATATCATATTAGCGGTATTGTTGCGCGTGGTACTGCAAGTAAGGCTGAACAACTCAAACCTAATCAATTTCAATTAACCCATGCAACATACAGTGTGTGCACACCCACTGACCACACGTGGCAATTAGCCGCTAGCCGTCTTGACTTAAATAATACAACCAAGATAGGAACTGCACACAATGTGCGCTTAGAGTTGTTCGATGTGCCGGTCTTCTATTGGCCTTATTTAACCTTTTCATTAGATAAAAATCGCAAATCGGGTTTCCTTAACCCTTCATTTAAATTTGCATCAAGTTATGGCTTTAAATTTCAAATACCTTTTTATTGGAATATAGCACCTAACTATGACGCTACTATCGTACCAACTTACTATACGCGTCGTGGCGCGCAGCTTGACACCACATTGCGTTATTTAACTTGGCGCAGCTTGGGAAAATTTTATCTTAGTGTACTGCCAGGCGACCAAAAATTTAAAAATTTTCAACAACAAGCGCCACAACAATATTCTACCCAACCGGGCTTAAAGCGTTTAGAAAAAGCACCTAGCAATCGTTATTATCTGTCTTGGCAAAACCAATACTTGTTTAATCCTTATTGGTCATCAAAATTAAATGTTAATTATGCCAGTGATGATTACTATTTTCAAGATTTTGGCAATGCACCCAATGCCATTACGCAAAGCCAATTACTGCAGCAATTTTTAGTACAGTTTCGTGGCAAACATTGGGATTTCAAAGCCAATTTACAAAATTATCAAACACTGCATCCTATTAATGCGTCAACAGTATCCGACCAATATGCCCGCTGGCCACAGTTAGTGTTAAATGCTAATTATCCCCACCAATTATGGGGACTCAACTTCCACTTAGGCACTGAGTTTGTTAATTTTCGTCATCCCATTATTGCTAATCATTTTAAAAGCAATTTATCGCCCATTGTCGGCAAGCGTATTAATATTACGCCAACTGTCAGTTGGCCAAAATATACCAACTGGGGATTTTTTATTCCTACCGTAAAATGGCAAAGCACGTTATATTATTTAAATAATCTGGCAAGTGATCGAAATAGCAATCTCCATAGGAATTTACCCACGTTCAATATCGACACCGGACTATTTTTTGACCGCACCCTACATTTAGGCCAACACGCCTTTACCCAAACAATTGAACCGCGCTTATTCTATTTATATACGCCGTATCGCGATCAAAGTAATTTCCCTGTATTTGTCACCACAAATCAAATTTTTACTTACAATGGCATTTTTAGTACCAATCGTTTTAACGGTATTGATCGCATTGGTGATGCTAATCAGCTAGGTGTCGGCATCACCACACGATTTATTGATCAGCAAACGGGCATGGATCGCTTAGATCTGAGTATTGGTCAAATTTATTACTTTAAAAATCGCCAAGTTTTTCTTAAACATCGAGCCATTAATTACGATACCTCTGTGTCACCATTAGCAGCACAATTAACTTATCATTTTTACCATGGCTGGTCTACTACCGCCAACTTAGCGTGGAACCCCAACCACCAATTTATACAAAATGGCCGACTGAACCTACGCTACCGTGCTAATAATCAACATATTGCTAATCTAGGCTATACTTACCAGCGCTACAATGTTCTCGACCCTGGTGGCATAAAAAGCAATGAAAATGATAACATTAGCCAAATTACCTCATCACTGGTTTGGCCATTGCCTTATCACTGGCATTTCCTAGGTGGTTTGAACTATAATATCACCCATGGACGTCCGCAAACTTATTTGGCAGGTCTAGAATATGATAGCTGCTGTTGGGCAATACGCATTATTGCTAGCGAAAATTTTATTCGCCTAGATAATGGCGAAGCAAAATATGATACTCGCTATTCGTTACAATGGGTTATTAAAACACTAGGGGCTATTGGACCAAGCAGCAGTGATAGTGCACTACATAACCTAGTACCGGGTTACATTAACAATTTTACTAAATATTAACTTTTAAACTACCGAGTAATACTATGAAAAAAATATTATGTTATTTATGCCTAAACCTTTTGCTAACGACCATCTATACAGCCATTGCAAGCAGTTCACAACCACTTGATAGCATTGTAGCTATCGTTAATAATCAAATTATTACACAAAGTGAGCTACAAGGACGCATTATTCAAGCCAAGCAACAACTCACACAGCAACATATTCATTTGCCCAACACTGCTATTATTCAACATCAAGTGCTTAATGCCTTGATTGCTGAAAAATTGCAATTACAAACTGCCCAACGAGCAAGTATTACCGTTTCTCAGCAAAGACTGAACCAAGCTCTCATCGGTATTGCGCAACAACGTAAAATGACTATGCAACAATTTTTTACATCGTTAAAAAAATCAGGGGTCAGTCAAGCAAAGTTTTTGCAACAGCTACACCAACAATTAATGATCTCCGAATTACAAAAACAAGCTATTGCCCCACGTGTACACGTTAAACCAAGTGAAATAGATATCTATCTACATTCCATATTGGCTAGTAAAAACAACTTACAATACCATGTCGAAGATATTTTAATTGCCTTGCCTGAAACACCTAGCCCAACACAAATTAAGGCCGCAAAAATAAGAGCAGAAAAATTAATAACGGAAATCCGTGGTGGTGCTAATTTTCAATCCCTAGCAGTTGCCCAATCGAGTGGCCAACAAGCACTCAAAGGTGGTGATTTAGGCTGGCGTCACTTAGCAGAGCTACCTACTATTTTTGCTAATCAAGTAGGTAAAATGAAACTGCAACAAGTTGCTGGCCCGATTCGTGCTGCCAATGGTTTCCATGTTATTCGTCTTGCGGGTATTCGTCACAATAAAACCATTGCTAATAAACAGCGTTTGCGACAACAAGTAGGTGAGATGCTCTTTAGACGCAAGTTTGAACAGGAATTACAAAACTGGTTGCGTCGCACACGCGGTGGTGCATACATAAAAATCATTAAGGCCACTAAATAATAGTGCCACAAGAACCTAACGCTAAAAAGCCCTACGCTAAAAAAAGGTTGGGACAACATTTTTTAAATGACAGTGCCATCATTCACCAAATCGTTGCTGCAATTCATCCAAAAGCACAGCAACATGTGGTGGAAATTGGTCCTGGACTTGGCGCCTTAACGACACGTCTACTACCTTTAGTTACCCAGTTTGATGCCATTGAATTAGATCGCGGCGTCATCCCTTACTTACAACAACAGGTCTCAAACTATCCACACTTTACCTTGCACCACCATGACGCATTAACCTTTGACTATGCATCACTACTCAAAGACCAACAACCTCTACGCCTAGTCGGCAATTTACCTTATAACATTGCTACTGAATTATTATTTCGCTTGTTCAACTATAAGCAGCACATTACTGACATGCATTTTATGGTGCAAAAAGAAGTAGCGCAACGCTTAACCGCACAAGCAGGCAATAAGCTCTATGGGCGACTCAGCATTATGGCGCAAATGCATTGTCAAATAAGCAGCCTCTTTGATATTTCACCACACGCATTTCAACCACCACCCAAAGTTAACTCAAGCATGATACGTTTAACGCCTCTTTGCGCACCACCCTATCGTATCGATGATGCCGCTCTATTCGATAGCATCATTAAAACTGCTTTTTCACAACGACGTAAAACCATCCGCAATAGTTTAAAAAAAATAGTAACCATAGAACAACTATCATCTGTAGATATTAATCCACAATACCGTGCTGAACAATTAACTATTGCTGACTACGTGAAAATTTATGATATCCTAAAAACCTAACAGCATGTTTTACAATAACGTCTTTAAAACACATCATTTACCACTAACCAGCAGAAATAAAATTGTATTCTTGATAACACTGTTTCTGTGTTTTTTACAACTGGGCATTGATATCTATTTACCTTCAATGCCAGCCATGCAAAATTATTTTCACACCTCTGCTGCTGCGGTGCAAAACACGCTAACGTTATATTTAATTGGTTTTGGTAGCATTCAATTATTTGCAGCTATTTTTGCTGACTACATTGGCCGCCGGCCGATACTATTATGTGGCTTAAGCCTTTATTTTGTTGCCAGTTTAGGGTGTGTAATGACTAACGATATCACGGTACTATTAATCTGCCGGTTATTACAAGGTTTTGCTGCAGGCATGGCTCAAACGGCTTATCGTGCAGCCTTGCGTGATATTGTGACTGATAACAAAAAAATCGCTAAAATATTTTCTCACCTTGCGACATGCTGGGCGGTAGTGCCCATTGTCGCACCATTATTGGGTGGCTATATTCAAGATTACTTCAACTGGCGAATGAATTTTATTGTATTATTTGCGCTTTCAGCGATTATTTTATTACTCGCTTGGAAGCTATTTCCTGAAACCCAACAAGAAACTGACCGTTCATCACCTCGCCAAGCATGGCAAGACTATATGTCAATATTAGCCAATAAAGGGTTCTTTAGCTTAGCCATTGTGTGTGCTTTATCAGCAGCAACATTAATGGCTTATACGACTGCCAGCCCTTTTTTATTGCAAGTACAACTGCATGTAACACCGATACAATTTGGTTGGGCCGCTTTTGCCGTTGCTGGTGGCATTTTAATTGGCTCATTTCTCAATCGACAATTAGTCTATCAACTGGGTACAAAAAAACTATTAATCGTGGCTTGTGCGCTGGGGCTTATCAGCACATTCGCTTTTTTTATACTGAGTTACCAGGGTGTATTTACGGTAACCGCGATTATTATCCCTATCTGGATATTAGCATTCAGCAAAGGAATCTCGTTCCCCAATTTTTTTGCTAATGCGATTAGTTCCATTAAAAAAGATTTTGCCAAAGCCAATGCTGTTATTGGCACATTACAACAAATGGCTATGGGAATTACCGCAGCATTTATTGCCGAATTGCATGAACAAACTGCGCTACCATTAGCCTGGCTGTTGCTATCACTGATGGTAATAATCACCATTATATTTATCTGGCAACGGAAAAACATTCAGTCATGATGCCCTTACTTTCTGATTGCATTCGTCACAGTTATCTAATGCGCGCGAAGTCCTCTCAATTACAATTCTTGTGTAGCAACAAATTGTATATCAGGCCAGCGCTCTTGGATGAGTTGTAAATTAACGCTTGTAGGAGCAATATAGGTTAAACAGTCATGACCATCTATTGCTAAATTATCGAAGGCCCTTTGTCTAAAGTCAGCAAGCATTTTTTCATCTTGGCACTTCACCCATCGCGCAGTATGCACATTAACGGCCTCGTAACCACAGTCAACATTATATTCAGCTTTTAAGCGATATATCACCACATCAAATTGTAAAATACCTACGGCACCGAGAATTAAATCATTACTGTTAAGCGGGCGGAAAATTTGTACAGCACCCTCTTCCGACAATTGAATTAAGCCTTTGAGTAAGGCCTTACTTCTTAACGGATCTTTAAGTTGTACTCGCTTAAATAATTCGGGGGCAAAATGAGGAATGCCGGTAAATTTTAATTTTTCGCCCTGGCTAAAAGTATCACCAATAGCAATGGTGCCATGATTATGTAAGCCAATAATATCACCAGGATACGCTTCCTCGGCATGACTACGATCGCCCGCCATAAATGTCACGGCATTGCTTATCTGAATATTTCTTGCTAAACGTACATGATACATTTTCATGCCTTTTTTATATTGTCCGGAACAAATGCGCATAAAGGCGATACGATCACGATGTGCTGGATCCATGTTAGCTTGTATTTTAAAAATGAAACCAGTGAATGCTGGTTCATTAGGTACTACAGTACGTGTTTCACTGATACGTTGTTGTGGACCCGATGCAATATCACAAAACAAATCTAATAATTGTTGGATGCCAAAATTATTAATTCCTGAACCAAAAAATACAGGGGTTAATTGACCTAATGAGAATGCTTCACGGTTAAATTGATGGCTAGCACCTTTGACTAATTCGACATCCATTTGTAATTGCTCAACGACATCGGCACCCAACAATGTCTTCAGTTGTGGATTATCCAGACCAATAATTTTTTCACTGCTAAACGTTTTACCATCATTCCCACCATGATAGAGATACACCGCATCTTCTAACAAATGATAAATACCTTTAAACGCTTTACCCATGCCTATTGGCCACGTCACTGGAGCACAGTCAATATTTAAAACAAGTTCAATTTCATCTAATAATTCAATGGGTTCGCGTGTTTCACGATCCATTTTATTGATAAA
>JAESTO010000066.1 GCA_016763565.1 Gammaproteobacteria bacterium
AGGTAACGTTGGTATTGGCACTGGCAGCCCGAATAATGCTTTAGACATTAAAGGTGGTGCGGTTATCGGCACTGGTTATGCAGGGAGTAGTCTAGCGCCAGCAGATAGTTTGTTAGTTGAACGTGCTATTGGTATTGGTGTCATCCCTGATGTTGATAATGGTGTTAACTTAGCGGTTAATGGCAAGATGGAAGCAACTGATTTGCGAATCAGTCAGGATGCACGCATTGAAAATAATGTCACTATTGTCGGTAATTTAGAAATTTTAGGCAGTACTACTTTAGGTAGCATTGAATACGGTGCCGGCGATGTAGAGTTTGGTGCGAGTGATGCTGATTTGATTACCATCCGTGGTCAATTAAATTCAACGCATTCCTCAGGACTTTTGCAAGTTGATGATGGTATGCAGGTATTCGAAGATTTAATCGTCGATGGTAAAGTGGGTATCGGTGCTGATATTCTCACCAATAAATTCGAAGTAAAAGGGAATGCGACCATTGGTACTGCTTATTCAGGAACGAGTACGAATGCACCCACCGACGGTTTGTTGGTTAAAGGTGCCATCGGTGTGGGTACGACAACACCCAAAAATAAATTAGATTTAGCGGGTAATGCCGTGATTGGTCGTGGTTATGCCGGTGTTGAAACCGCACTGGATGACAGTTTGCTCGTGGAAGGTAGCGCGGGTGTAGGAACTGCAACACCTTTAAATCAATTAGATGTTGCCGGTAATACCGTTATTGGTAGTACTTATGCTGGAACAACAATGGCGCCTACTAACGGTTTGTTAGTTGAAGGCAATATGGGTATTGGTGCGACAGCACCCAGTATTAATTTAGCGATTGCTGATAATGATACGGGACTAAGTGCTACAACCGATAATTTATCCATTGTCACTGCCGGTACAGAACGTATAAAAGTGAATGCAACAGGTCAAGTCGGTATCGGTACCACGACGCCTTTTAATCAATTAGATATTATCGGTAATACCGTGATTGGTACTAGTTACGCTGGTAGCGTTGCTGCACCAAGTGACGGTTTATTAGTGGAAGGTTCGGTTGGTATTGGTGTTAATAATCCAAGCAATAAACTGGAAGTGAAAGGTGCTGCAACGATTGGTAATGCTTATGCAGGTACGGCCACCACCGCACCGACTAATGGTTTATTAGTGGAAGGTGCTGTGGGTATTGGTACTACACCCGATACAGCGAATGGCGTCAATTTAGCCGTTGCGGGTAAAGTAGACGTGAGTGACTTAGTGGTAAGTAATGATATTGCTATCGATAATAATGCGGTTATTACAGGCACTTTAGATGTGACCGGTGCCACCCATTTTGTGGGTGATATGCTGTGTGATGGTAATGTGACGTTAGGTAATCAAGATACCAATACAATTAGCATTATAGGTCAATTAGCTGCAGCTTCCGGTAGCTTAGAAATTGTTGATCCACTGCAAGTTAACGACAGTGTAACCGTTAATGGTGATATTGATATCACCAATAGCGCAAAAACATTTAACAACCGTGGCAATGCAATCATTGGTGCAAGTTATGTTGATGCTTTTAAGGATGGCAAGCTTAATCCTCCGGCTGATCCCGTCCTGAATCCACCCCTTGTACCGCCCAGTAATGGTTTGTTGATTGAAGGTAAGTTAGGATTAGGCACATCCACACCTCGTGGTAAGTTTGATGTGAAAGGTGCCGTGATTATTGGTGATGGATTTGCTAGTGATGTTATTCCACCGAGCAATGGTTTATTGGTTAATGGTGCGTTAGGTTTGGGTACCGCTTCCATTCTTAATAAAGTAGAAATTGCCGGTAACGCTGCGATTGGTAGCCTATATGCTGGGATTGAGACGGCACCGAGCAATGGTTTATTAGTTGAAGGTAATGTGGGTATTCATAGCAATGATGCCGTCATTCAATTGGCCATTGGTGATAGTGATACTGGTTTGCAATCTTCAGCAGACGATACCTTAAGTGTGATGACGGGCAATACTGAACGAATACATATTCACTCTGATGGTAATATTGGAATTGGTATAGAAACACCGTTATCAAAATTAGATATTAACGGTGGATTAGCTGTCGGTATTTCTTTTGCTGGCACGCAAGCTGCACCCAGCAATGGTTTGTTGGTTGAAGCGAATGTTGGTATTGGTACCAATGCGCCGGTCAATTTATTGGATGTGGGTGGTGCGGCCGTCATCGGTGCAAATTATGCCAGTAGTGCAACGGCGCCCAGCAATGGTTTATTGATCGAAGGTGATGTGGCTGTTGGTGTTAATACTGCTGATATTCAATTTGCTCTTGGTGATAGCGATACCGGTTTACAGCAGCAGGGTGACGATGAGTTAGGTATTTTTACTAATAATGTCGAGAGGGTGCGTGTTAGTTCAACAGGTAACGTAGGCATTGGTACTAATGCACCTAAAAATAATTGTGATATTAGTGGCAATTTAGCTATCGGTAGTTTTGCCGGCGTTTATGCTGCGCCTGCGAATAGTTTGATTATTTCTAATGTGCTAGGTATTGGTACCAGTGCGCCGCTAAATGCATTAGATGTTGCCGGTGGTGGTGCGATTGGTAGCGCTTATGCCGGTGTGGTAACGGTACCTAACAATGGTTTGTTAGTTGAAGGCAATATCGGCATTGGTACTAGCAGTGCTGGTTTACAATTTTCTTTAGGCGATAGTGGTACGGGTTTTCAACAACAAGGTGAAAATGAATTAGGTATTTTTACGGGTAGTACCGAACGTATTCGCATTGCGCCAACGGGACAAGTGGGTATTGGTACTAATATTCCACAAAATGCGTTAGACATTGTCGGTAGCAGTGCCATAGGCGCGACTTATGCTGGCGGTATCGCGGCACCAACCAATGGCTTATTGGTCGA
This sequence comes from Gammaproteobacteria bacterium, assembly GCA_016763565.1. The sequence goes on from JAESTO010000066.1 coordinate 2,896, forward strand.
AGGTAAGGTCGGTATTGGTACTAGCGTCTTGGCTAGCGATGTTACATTAGCGGTTGCAGGTAAGGCCGAGGCGACAGATTTATCCGCGAGCAATGATCTGAGTGTGGCTAATAATGCAGTGATTACGGGCAATTTAGATGTGACAGGCACAACGCATTTTGTCGGAGATACGCAGTGTGATGGCAATGTGACTTTAGGCAGTCAAAATACCAGTCAAATCAGTGTGGTTGGCCAATTATCGGCTGCATCAGGTACGTTAGAAGTTATTGATCCCTTACAAGTGAATGATCATGTCATCATGACCGATGAGACAAAATCGTTCAGTAATCGGGGAAATGCGGTTGTCGGTGCTAGCTATGTTGATGATACTGAGCTTGTGTTACCCGCTAATGGTTTGTTGGTTGAAGGAAAAGTTGGCATTGGCACCAGTACACTGGCCAGTGATATCACATTGGCTGTTGCAGGTAAGGTAGCTGCGACAGATTTCATTGCGAGTAATGATATAGATATAACCAATAATGCAATGATTGGTGGTACTTTGGATGTGACAGGCGCAACGCGTTTTATTGGCAGTACACAATGCGATGGCAATGTGACGTTAGGTAATCAAAGCACGGATCAAATTAGTGTGGTGGGCCAATTATCGGCAGCATCAGGCACGCTAACCGTTGCAGGTAATTTTCAACTAAGTAGTGGCGGTGCGGTGAATAGTTTTTCTGCTGATGCAACGCTGGGTGCGGCAGGGAGTAGTGATGCCATGATTTCCACGCAAAAAGCGGTGAAAGTCTATGTTGATGATGCTATTGCTGCAGCCAATATCACGTCACCCGAACAAGTGATTCGCATTAATACGCAAGCAGAATTTGAGCAAACGTTTGGTTCGGGTACTGAAACGACTATTGCGGCCAATAGTACGATTATTCTTGGACCTATCGACAGTTCTGCAACGACAGCTTATAACGGACGTCCAGCCTATTTATTAAAAAATGCAGTTAATCTTAGCAGTCAGGTGAGTATTGTTGGACACAACATTGCAGAATGTATTATCGTTAAATCAGCCGCAACGGATAAATTTAATGTGGCAGGTGCTGATACGAATAACTTAGTCCAAAATATTAATTTAACCGGTTGGAGTTTTGATGGTCAAGGTGGTGTTAATAGCTATAGTGGCACGTTGGAAGCTGCGGGTAATGGTGGCGCTTTCGCTCTAAATTTTTGTCACGATATTGTTATTAACTGTAAGATTGTTAATCATAAAACAACCGGTGATGGTGGTGCGATTTACGCTACCAGTGACGCTACGCGTATTACTGCTGAACATATTTATGATTGCCAAGCGGCTCATGGCGGCGGTATAGCCGGTGGTGTGCAAACGAAGATAGCGGTTTATAACTGTGTGGCAACGATTGATGGTGGCGGTGTTTATTCCTCTACTAACGCAACAATTATTGCGGAGGCTTGTTCAGCCGTTAACGGTGGTGCCGTACATAGCAGTGATCAAATTACGCTGACAGCCAATAATTGTGTGGTAACAGGTAACGGGAGTGCAGCTTATGAATGTGATTATTTAATTGGCCTAGGTCATTGGTTGAACAATACTGCTGATGTCACGATTAAAACTATTTTTGCCAGCAGTACCAACCGTTGGTTAGGTGTTTTTGCCGTTGATAATACAGCCGTTGCTGGTACCACCTGGCAAACGACAGATGTGTAGTTGAGACCCCTTATGATTTTAAATGATAATACTATGCCGTCCGTGCGGCATATTATTAAAAGGCAAACGTTAGAACTGCAAATGGCCTCAAAAAAAGAAGCTTTTTTTGTTCAGGAGAGAATGAAACGCCTGTATTACAATGAATTGCTACCGATCATTCATGCCTGTTGTAATCAATTATCACCCGATAATACAATTTATCGCATTGATAAATTGGAGATTGATTTAGGGGATATTAAGAAAAACAATTTAGATAGAACCTTTGTTAACAAGCTGTCGGCAATGATTAATAAAAGTGTCAGTATGGCAATGACGAAGGCTGAGGTTGTGCCTGTGGATGATGACACAACGGTTGTGAATGATGTGGGCCATTCGTCACAACGCCGGTCCTCTGCGACCAATTCTGATGCGACGGTACCTGATAAAAAACCTGTGGGTTCTAAATCAGATCGGCTGAAGCACTTCACCAAAACAGGTACGCTGCCATGGTGGTCAGAAGAGGAAGATGCGGAATCTATTGAAGAGCAATTTATACAATTAAGTGTTGAAGCACCGGCTGATGTGAAACATTTAATTAGGCAGAGTTTGTCTGTTAGTCGGCAATTAAAGCGTTTGATTTATCAATTAAGTGATAAAACGTTAGTGAAGCTGGCAAAGTTATTTGTGCCGCGGTTGGGTTTTTTTATTCGCGATTTATACCAGGATTGGCGCAGTCTAGTACAAGATAATAATATCGAAGGCATTGATGCCTATCAATTTTCTCGTAGCGATCAACGTTTTTATCATTGGGAAGGTCTATTTCATAGTGTTTGTGAGCCACTGGAGGTTGATGTTGCTGAAGAACAATTAACAACACGTTTTCTGCTGCACATAGCGGCGGTTTACAAAGTGAATTATCAACCATTGGTGCTTGGTTTACGTAAAGCTATTATGCAATCCAAGAAAAATGGGCATGTTTTCCGAGGCGAGTTCGACACTATTGTCGAGCAATTAATTAAAAATTTCAAGCAAGATGCTGCTGCTGCTCATCATGAGCAAGCGACAACCGATCTAGCAGGACTGTTGAATGAATTACGCCATGTAGACTGTTTTTCATCCAAGCGTCAGGCGTTATGCCAGGCAATTTTGGCAAAGCTTAACGTAAAGACATTGACTTATTTATCCGATGAGCTTAAACAAAAATTAGCAGATAGCATGCATAAAACAATAGCTATGTGCAATGAAGAAGATTGGCAAGTGATGCAATCTTTTTTAACAGGTATGGAGGCTGAAGTACGTAATCTATTGATTAAGGACGATAGTAAAATAAACAGCGATACGATACGTACTTCTATTCCATTTAATGAGAGTAATGAAAT
>JAESTO010000067.1 GCA_016763565.1 Gammaproteobacteria bacterium
GGCGATACTAAACTACCGGCCCCCACCAGCACATTAGATTGCACGACTGCGCGATCTAACACAATGGCATTCATACCGATTAAGCTATTATCTTCTATGGTACAACCGTGTAACATCGCCTGATGGCCAATCGTGACATCATTGCCAATAATCAATGGACAATCGCTATTGGCATTGGGTGCTTGATGACTAATATGTAAAATAGAGCCATCCTGAATATTAGTACGCACACCAATACGAATATGGCTGACATCACCACGAATCACCACCATGGGCCAAACTGAGCTATCTTGGCCTATTTTAACATCGCCAATGACTACTGCCGCAGGATCTAACCAGACATCTTCGGCAATGCATGGGGTTACGCCATTAAAACTGCGTATATTTTTCATATCGTGTACCGACTAATAGTGGGTATGTGTTTGATTAACCCTTGTTGTTTAAAAAAATCAGCGAAGCGTAAGTAACGTTTTTTATCAAAATACGCGGGATCATTAGCAAAGTAAGCATAGGTTCTCATCCAAATGAGATAATTAATACGTGTATTTAATACCGTATGTTGTTTGGCAAATAATTGCCAAGATTTTTTAGGGTGTGCTTTTAAATAAGCCGTACCTTGCTTAAGTGCCGCAATAAAGGCTTTTATCCACGGTGCATGGCTATTTTTTATATTGATGACATAGGTAAATTCGTCATAAGCAGGTACGCCGTATGTTTCAGGAAAAAATAATCGTGTGGGATGGCCCGATAATTTCATCACCAGTGGTTCAACATTGCGCATGACAAAAATGCCAGCTACTTGTTTAGCCAATAAAGATTGTATTTCATTGAAATGGGTGCCAATTATCCGAACGCCTTTAGGATTAATATCCTGATGTTTGAACATAGCCGTTAATAATAATTTATCAATATTGGGTGAGCCACCCACTTGCTTATCTTTTAAATCAGCCAGTATGTTGACCGGACCATTTTTTAATACGGCTATCGCGGTTAATGGTTGGTTAATACTGGTTGCTATACGTATCAGTGGTAAGCCTTGATTAACGTAGATTAATAATTGTGGGCCATAAGCAATAGCTACGTCTGCTTTATCTATAGCGACTAATTTTATGCCTTGGTTGGGATTAGCCGGTGCAATAATGTTGAGATATAAGCCATGTTGTTTGAAATATCCTTGTTGTTGCGTAGTAAATAGTGCCGCATGATCAGGATTAACCATCCACTCCAGTACGACCGTTATCTTTTTTAATGATTTAGCGGGGTGTAATAATTTAGCTTGGGTAGAAAAATTCATTAAAAGTAAGCTGATAGTGAATAAGCAGCGTAAGCAATGTGTCATTTGTCATATTTCCCTTAGTTAGAAAAGGTTGCAAATTGTAGCAAATTTTATGCCTTCTTCATATTTGTTTAATAAAAGAGCAAGAATTAAATTAATTAAATTTTATTTAAATATTTTTAATCTAAAACGCATGATTTGTCATATAATGCCAAATTCAAATTTTATTAAATGATAATAAAATGTTTATTATAGACATGATGGGAGATAATGATGGGATTAAAAGAAGTGATGAAACCGCATATAATCAATGAAGAAAAGCAGCTCGAAGAGAAGCAAGTAGAGGTGACTAAGCATTATATTCTTTCTGAAGAAACTATGACAGAGTTGTTTTGCTGTCCTGTTTTACTTGATACATGGGATGAAGCGAAAACATTACCTTGTGGCCATAGCTTTGATAAATCGGCTATTAACAACCTAATAATTAAATATAATGATGAAGGGCAGGGCTATAAAGAATGTCCTAGTTGTCGCAGCAGAACGTCAGAGGGTATGCCTGCTACTACCTTGTGCTTAAAAAATTATAAGGATAAATCACCTTATATTTGTACGCTTACGCAGTATATTTTTTATCAACCAGCCACCTTACCTTGTGGTCATACTTTTGAGTTAAGTTATTTGCAAAAGATACACAGAAGAAAATGTCCTAACTGTAATCAAGTATTTGCTAATACACCCAGATTTAATACAACAATTAAAGCTTTAATTGCCTATCTTATTGTCACGAAACAAATTTTACCCGGCGAACAATATTTTTCAGCAGAGCATTTGTTAAATGCAATTCGTCATAAGAAACAATTGCGATGGTTTATGTTGTCATTCAAAAAACAGCTGGGTGAAGAAGGAATAAGCAGCTTTGTTTATCCAAATTCAGACAAACCATTATTGCGTTGGTTAATAGAGCATCATTTTGATTTATTAATACAGTATAATTTTTTTGACAAAGAGTTACTCAATGAAATCATTTATTATGGCGAATACAAAAACCAATCGTCTTTATTATGGTTAGCAAATGATAACTATGGAAAAAATTATATTTATGAGCATAGAGCAACGTTTATCAAACTGATTGATATCAAAATAGTTAAAAGAATAATCAAAAAAAATCAGGGTAATGATTTTTTTTCTTCGTCAGTTTTACATTGCTTGTTAGTCACTAATCAAAATTTTTTTAGTAGCAATAGTAGTTTTTCTACTCTTATTGATGAACCACAATTGTTAAATTTTATGGATAAAAAAATATTTGAACAATGTGATGAAAAAAAAGAGTTGGTGGCTCCTCATGGGTTATTAAAAATTTTACAGCACGATGGTCTACGCGATTACTTAAAGGATCATCAAGATGTTTTATTTAATTTGTTGAGCAAAATAGCGCTCAATAGATTAAAGGCACCATGTAATCATAGTGCATTAGTCTGGTTGGCAGGTTACTCAGGGTTTAAAAAAACGCTATCATACATTATTAATAATAATTGGATTGAGAAAAAAACATTAAATGCTATTATTCCTGCTGATGCGGAAGGTGCTGGTGAATCTGTATTGTTTTGGTTATGTGCACGTGCTAATGAGTATCATAATGATGATGCAATATTCATAAAAGACATTGAGAAAAAAACCTTTAACCATTGTATTACCTATCCCTGTTTAAAAGGCCGATCGCCCTTGTTTTATTTAACAACCACCGTAGAAGGCTTAGCACTATTAGCGAAAAATTCACATCTGATCGATTTAATTGATGCAAAAACATTTAATGCTATGGTTAGTTGTCATAATTATGAAGAGCAGTCACCCTTATTAAATTTATTAAACCACCTCGATGGGCAAAAATTATTTATTCAATACCCTCAATTGTTTTTGTTAATTAACACGGAAAGTATTCATGAGAGAATAAATTTTGGCTGCAACAAAAATAAAACAATTTCATTAGTCTTGTTGGAAGCGTCTCAAATGAGAAGTGCTTTTTTTAGAAAGGCAAGAGAAATCAATGATTTATCGCAGATAGAAAGTAGAAAAATTCACTTGCTTTTGTTAAGTATATTGTCGTCTTATCCATGCCAAAAATTATTAGCAACTGTTTGTAACGCAGGCGTGATTACCAAGTTGGTGCTGAATGCCGCAATACCTAGTCACATTCCACGGGCAGAGCAATCAGTGCTATTTTGGTTATGTCGCTTTGGCGGTAAAATGTTAATGAAAGAGGAAAAGATTTTATCAATAATAGATGAAAAAGCGTTTAACTATTGTTTACCCTGTGAAGAAGAGAAAGATAATATCTTAAATGGTAGCTCGCCGGCTTTTTGGTTGGTTCAAGATAAGTATGGTCATCAATTATTAAGTCGTCATCCACAGCTATTTTCTATCATCGATAAGCTTACTTTTGCTATGCTTGCTAGAGAAGGCCAATATGTGGGCCATCCGTTATTATGTATTCTACTAAAATCTGCGCTAACAAAAAATATTTTCTTTGAACGGCCCGCATTATTTAAAATAATTCTGACAAAAATAGCGCTAAATAAGCTGATCATTGACAAGGGTGCAAATAATGAGTCAGCATTGCTATGGTTGGTTAATTCAGCAAAAGGCTGTGAATTATTAAATAAAATTATTCAACCAAATTTAATTGAGAGAAAAACCTTATATGCTATTACTCACCAAGGGTATTCCGTACTGTTTTATTTGTTGCAATACGAACCGGGTAGAAAATTGCTCGAAAAATTTCCAGCTTTATTCAAAAATATGCCAGCTAAAATTTTAAATACAATAATAACAACTAACCAGATTGATAGACAACCCGCATTATTTTTTTTATTAAAAAAGTCCGAGACAAGAGATTTTATAAGTAATGAACTCAAGTTATCTGTTGATTGCTTGACAAGAAAAACATTAACATATTGTGTGGAAACAGGAAAAGATCATGGCTGTTCTGTGTTGTTGCAATTAGCCATGTTTCCAGAATTTCATCAATTATTACGGGAAGTTTTGCGATCAAAGCTTTTAGATAAAAAGGTGTTAAATGCTATTGTGCAAGGTAAAAATAATCACCACGGTGAATCCGTATTGTTTTGGCTATGTTATTTTGAAGATCATCACCATCTGTTAGCTAATAACTTTCACATTATTAAAAATATTGATAAAAAAAGTTTTAACCACTTAGCTAGTTATGGAAAATACCAAGGTTGCTCACCCTTGTTTTTTTTGACAAAAACAGAACATGGTATAGCTTTATTGAGCAGCAATCCCTTGTTGTTAAAATTTATTGAGCAAACAACATTAAATCATATAATAGTTGATGGGTTATATGCAGCACAGTCTGTCCTTTGCAATCTATGTAAAACACCTAATGGCATACAACTTTTGCAACAATTCTCGTATTACATTCGTGCTAGCTCTCTCTATTATGTTTCTGGTTGTCGAAATTATGAAGAACCTTCTGCGTATGATTATTTACAGAAAAATTCACTGGGAAAAAAATTAATTAAACGTTATCAATGGCAAAAGCCAAGTCAGGAAAATAAAATGGTGTTTTCACGAGGCGCCCAGCAACGGTGTACTGTTGAAGATTACTTGCAACAGATAAAAAATCACCTTATTTATCGGCACAATTTTTTTCACTGGCATGTTAAAGCGGGTAGAAATTTAACATTATCAGGGCTGAGTAAAAAAGCACCTAGAACTATTTGCAATATAGTCAAAATTTTATTGAATAAAAACGGTGCTCATAAAAAACAACTTGATGATATCTGTCGGTTATTATTAGCTGCGTGGCATAAAGATTCAACAGATCGTAGTGGCAATACTAAAAATTTTTACATGATATTAAAAGATTTATTGCCCATTAATTACAAGAAGCATTTTAAAGAAGAAGAGAGGCAAGGATTTTAATCATTCTAATTCACGCCAATGTCCATTCTGTCAACATTGTAAGGGCAGGCTGTAAACCTGCGCTTGTGTGTTATTTCACCACGTAATAAATTTTTTCAGTAACATATCAACACCAAAATATAATATTAATGCTAGTATGGTGATAATGACTAAGGTGGCAAACATCAAGGCGATTTGTAAACGGCCATTGGCATTTAACATCAGAAAGCCTAAACCATAACTGGAGCCTACCCATTCACCAATAATGGCGCCAATCGGTGCGATGGCTGCAGCAATGCGCAAGCCTGAACCTAGCTGTGGCAATGCTGCTGGAACACGAATACGCCACAAAACTCGCCAGGGTGTTCCTCCCATCGTTTTTGCCAAATCTAGCCAAATAGGCGCCGTACGTTTCAAGCCATCGTAAAATGATGTGGTAATGGGGAAAAAAACTACGATAGCTACCATTGCAACTTTTGAGGCCATGCCATAGCCTAACCACATCACTAACAAGGGGGCGATAGCAAACGTTGGAATAGCTTGGCTCATTACTAAGATTGGTAAGACCCATAAACGTAAGGGTTTAAACAATGCAATGGCTAAAGCGGCAGAACAGCCTAAGGTAACACCTGCCAATAAACCCAGCAGCATTTCTAGCAGTGTTGGCCAGGTTTCCGCTGCTAATATCCCAGCATTGGCGTAAAAAGCGTGAAAGACTTCTAGGGGTGTTGGCAAAATAAATGTCGGCAGCTGAAAAACCCATACAAAAACTTGCCAAAACACGAGTAAGCCCACGGTAATAATAATGCCACGTAACCATATCATAACGGCATATTCTCCTGCGCTTTTTCTAATCGCAATAATAATTGTCCTTGTAAGAGTAATAATTTTTCATCGGTTAAATCACGCGGTGCTAGACCTTGTGGATGAATAGCGTTACCCAGGGTGACTGGTCGCCCCGATAAGACATAAATAACATCACTTAAGCGCAACGCTTCTAAAGGATCATGAGCAATAAACAGCACCGTTTTATCGATCAATAATGCAGCCGCTA
>JAESTO010000068.1 GCA_016763565.1 Gammaproteobacteria bacterium
AAAAATTTTTGTCAAATCATGCTGGATGCTTTCAACCACATCAGTTTCTATGGCTAACAAATGACAAGCTGCCAATAAATTTTCATCCGATAGCTGATAGATCAATCGTTCAGCTGAATGTTTATATTGCAAGCTAGAAAAAATCACCTGTTGACAAGCTTGTGGTTCATCATTAATAAAGTCTGCGAAACGTTGTTGTAATTGAGTCGTAGTTAACTTTTCTGACCACCAAGGCAATGTGCCTGTTTTAGAAAAAAATCCAAACAATTCTGTATTGTTTTTTGTTACCTTTTTTTTCTGACTGCTGTGATTTTTATCCGCAGCATTGTCATCGTTTTGCGCTTCATCTACCACTGGAAAATCCAATGCGCTCATTTGACAAAGATGACTAGGCAATTGCTGTTGTAATTTCTCCTTAAATAAATCAATAAACTTTTCTTCTAATTGATCAAGCGATATATGCCCTAAATCTATGACTAAACTTTCTATACGATGCTCAACATCAATATGACTTAACTGCGACAAATATTGATCAAGCCATGGCACTATAGTGTTGTGATAAACCCTTTCCACTGTACTACAAGCGTGAGATTGGTAATCGGCTGAAGTGATGGTTACCTCTAAGACTTGTTGTTTTATACAGTGTTGTTGCGCTAAATCGCTCATTTATTTATACTCACCCCATGTTTACATGCGAACATCCTCGTCTTTGTAAAGAACGACGGGAGGCGATAGAGAAAGCTGCCCGTTCGCAAAGATGGAAAAATTCACACCCTCAGTGATTAGATATACCTAGGTGATAACATTGTTTTATACGGCGAATAAAATTTGCCCACCCTACTAAACACATGCGCTGTTTTAATTGATTACACTAAACCTTCGTCAATTTTCTTTTGATTTTGTGCTGTCACAATGGTGCCACGCTGAGTACGATAAGCTAAATAGCGCACGTCAGTATTGTCATCAATGCCTTTGTTCATAAAAGCTTCTTCACAACCTTCAGATTGCAAGCTACACCATTCTTGAATTAACGTAAATGTTTCCGCATCAACTTCGGCAATACGGGCTTGATTATTTGTTATATTGCCTTCAGCTAGCGTTTGTGTATGCTGCCAACTGCCGTCACTTTCTTGCTTAATTAAATCGACACACGTTAGCTCTACACCGACGAGTGAATCAGTTAATGAAAATCTCACCACATCTTCCAGCGAGTATTTAGCCGGAAATGCGACAGCATCGGCTACTTCCACCCAAAATATCGTCGTATGTGGCAATCCTTCGGGTTTATTATCAAAACCATCACCAATAATCTGGCTATTGTCTTTACGACATCTTACATATTTACTCATTATCTTCTCCAAAATATTTTATTAAATCGTTGCTATGTTAATAACCTTATAATGCGCTAGCAACAAAGCCGTTGAGCAGCATTATCATGCTAGATCCAACCGTTAAAATGCGATGCACAATACAACATCGTGATTCATCTAGCTATATAAAAATTGTCTCATAACCCATAAGGCAACTGTGCAAATTTTTATGACACTACCCTAATCACTCTGTTGCATTCTAAACGCACATGTAGCCATCGGATCTAGGGGCATGGGTTACCCACCATTAACCTTTATTGCTATAGGACCAATTATCACCATGAATGCGTTCGTAATCTATTGCAAACACGCCCATCCAGTATTTACTATTGGCATAAAGGATTCTATCACCGGCACTATTGCCTGCCCAGTTACCAATACCCAGCATATAGTTACAACCATAAGTTGCACCACCTTTATTGCTAGCACTACTATTGGTGACTGTCACGCTGGCATAGTCGCAATTATAAGCACCGCCACCATAATGACTGGCAGAACAGTTGTTGACCATAATGCGTGACCGATCACATTCGGCTACACCACCACCGTCATAAGCACTACAAGCATGCGCGTGAATAGACATCGCATCATCACAACGATAAGCTGCACCACCTTTGCTAGCAGCACTACAAGAATGCACTTCAAGGTTAATTGCAAAATCACACTCAGCAGCACCACCACCATAATTAGCGGTACAATCATGCAGCATAAGCTCAGCATGGTGACAAGCATAAGCACCACCACCACTGGATGTTGCATGACAACTGTGTGCAATAATATTAGCGTGTTCTACACCATCGATACCACCACCGTTACCGGCTTGACATGATTCTAAATGATGTGCAGTAATGTGTTTCGTGTTACTACCACAAATACCTGCGCCATCACCTGTGGTCTTATGATTAATGATCTGACAGTTGAATTTGCTGTCTTCACAGTGACTAAGACTAAAGGCAGCACCATTAGCTGTGCAACTAATTGAACCACCCAAACCATCAACATTACCACGGCCATCGAAGCTCCAACCGGACAAGTTAATGCCCTTCACTTTAGAACCACTGCTGCCTTGTACTTCAAAGCGACTATTCGCATCCTTCTTAACAATCACAGTATCTTCTGGATTAAGACCAATAATGGTCGTATTCGCAGGAATGATCACCGCATTTTGTAATATATAAGCTGGTCGGCCGTTAAAGGTGTTTTCTGGATTATTACCCGTTCCACCCCAAGCACCTTTGGTAAAGTCACCCGTTTGAGTCTCTTGAATTGGACTTAAGGTAATTGTTAAGTTTGGAGCAAGCGTTTTCGTTGCGGTACCATTACCGAAGACTTCTTCGAATTCTTCTTGCGTATTAATTTTCTTAACATTTGGACCTACCACAATGGCATTAGCATATAAATCAACATAAGTTTTCACTGCTAATTGTGTTGCTAACAAACTGTCTGACGCTAATTCACTGCCAAGATACGTATCGTTAGAAATACCATTAACCGCAACGCCACTGGCTAACTGCAAATTACCACTAATATTGGCATTAGCGCTAAAGAAAGCATTACCGCTTAAAGTGGATGTACCATCAACGGATAAATTACCGTCAATATCGGCATTACCCGCAACATTTAAAGCTCCACCTAGTGAAGCATTACCTGTTAATGCTGATGTACCATCGACAATAAAGTTACCACTGATATCACCGTTGCCAGCAACATCCATGTTGCCGCCTAATGAAGCATTACCTGTCAATATCGATGTACCCGTAACGGCTAAGGTATCACTTAAGGTCGTTGCACCTGTAACACCCAATGTACCACCGACTGTCGTCGCACCGGCAACTGCTAACGTATGACTCAGTGTTGCAGCCCCTGTTACGCCGAACGTGCCACCGACTGTGGTTGCACCCGTCACAGCCAAGGTATCACTCAATGTCGCCGATCCTGTTGCATCCGATGTACCGCCAACAGTTGTGTTACCAACCACTTCAAGATTAGCACCCAGATTTGTATTACCGGTTAGCGTTGATGAACCATCAACTATTGCATTGCCATGAATGTTGGCGTTGCTAATAACATCTAAGTTCGCACCTAGATTGACATCACCTGTCAAAGTAGATGCGCCATCAACCACTGTATTGCCATGAATAGTGGCATGGCTTGTAACATCTAAGTTCGCACCTAGATTCGCATCACCCGTTAATGTTGATGTGCCATCAACCACTGCATTACCATGAATGCTGGCATGGTTTATAACATCTAAGTTCGCACCTAAATTCGCGTCACCTGTTAACGTGGATGTACCATCAACGACTGCATTACCGTGAATGCTGGTGTTGCTAGCAACATCAAGTGTAGCGCCAATTGTAGTAGCACTATCTAATGTGCTGATACCAACCACATGCAAATTGCCAGAAATATCAAGATGGCTACCCAAATCAGTCACACCGGTTACTGATAAATCACCGTCTAATGCTGTATCACCTGCAACATCCAGTTTCTTAGTTGGTGTTGCTTTACCAATACCAACATTACCGCTATTGTCAATAATAAATGGTGTCAAATCATTGGCTGTGTCATCCACTCGGAATGCATCGGCTATCCCTGTTTGCTCAATATGTAATTTAGCTGTTGGAATAGCTTTGCCAATACCCACATCACCTTCAACAATCAAACCATTTGTCGGTGCTGCTTGTGTCCCGGCATAACACCCTATACCGACACCACCACTAATGTCTACTTTGCTTACAGGTGTTTCAGTGCCAACACCAACCACACCATTCACTACTGTATTACCATCAACGTCTAAGTTGCCTATAACCTTCGAATGACCACCTACTGTTGAGGCACCCGTTATATTGATTGAACCACCAATACTGGCATTCAATGTAATGCCGGCATCACCCGTGACAGCTAAATCGCCACCAACCGATGAATTACCCGTAACACTCGATAGACCACTGACTGACAAGTTACCGGCGACGCTTTCATCACCGCTAATACTTGAGTTGCCAGTGACGGTTAAATGACCACCTACCGTTTGGTTAATTGCTGTATGAGCAGAACCATCAACGGCTAAATCAGTGCCTACAGTCATATTACCGTCGACAATGGCATTACCAGCCACATCCAATTTTTCATCCGGATTACCCGTACCAATACCTACATTACCATTAGAGTTAATGACAAAAGGTGTCGTATCACCTGCTGCATCACTAACCCGGAATGCATCGGCTGTACCCACTTGTTCAACATGCAATTTTGCAGCTGGAATGCTTGTACCAATACCCACATCACCGTCGATAATTGAATTACCATCAACATCAAAATTACCCTTAACCTCGGTATTACCTGAAATAGTCGTATTGCCACCCATGCTTGTATCGCCTGCAATCGTTGCGGTACCATCAATCGTTGTGTTGCCGGTAATATCCGTAGTACCACCAATGGTCGTGTTACCTGTGATAGCTGCATTGCCACCAATGGATGTATCACCTGTTAAGACCGATGTACCATCAGTCGTTAAATTACCGTGTATCGCTGTATGACTGGTCACATCTAGGGTGCCACCGATGGTCGTATCGCTAACAACCGCTAACTGAGCACCTAATGATGTATTACCCGTAATCGCTGCAGCGCCATCAACCGTTAAGTTGTTATGGATACTTGCATTATTAACAACATCTAAACTGCCACCTAAGCTAGCATCACCGGTTAAGGTTGATGCGCCATCTGTGATTAAATTACCGTGTATCGCTGTATGACTCGTCACATCTAAGGTATCACCTACCGTAGCACCCGCACCAACATCTAAACTACCGCCAGCAGTGATGTTGCCAGTCATTGCTGCATCACCCACAACATCCAATTTCACTGTCGGTAAAGCTTTACCAATACCCACATTACCACTGGTATTAATGACAAATGGCGTCGTATCATTGAACGAATCATCCACTCTAAATGAATCACCTGTGCCGGTTTGTTCAACATGTAATTTTGCCGTCGGCACCGCTTTACCAATACCTACACTACCGTCAACAATTAAACCATTCGTTGGCGCCAGTTGTGAACTTGCATAACTACCAACAGCCACGCCACCATTGATATCAACTTTATTTAAGTTGCTCAGCACACCAATACCCATTTGACCACTGATAATACTATTACCATCAACATCTAAATTGGCATCAACCTGTAAACTACCATCAATTTCAGCATCAGCATGCGCATGCAACTTAGCAGCTAAATCAGTATTGCCAGTGACTGACAACACACCGTTAACTGTAGAATTA
>JAESTO010000069.1 GCA_016763565.1 Gammaproteobacteria bacterium
AGGTGAGGTACATAAATAATAATCAATACCAACAGCAATGAAATCACTGCCGTGATAATCATCGGCATACGACGCAAACACCATTTATCCGATAATGCGCCTAGCAAGGGTGAACCAATAATGGTGCCTAAAAAAATCATACTACTCACCCATGATGCCTGGGCTTTAGAAAAATGATTAATCTGCATGAGATAAAGAGAGCCAAATGATGACGCTAATAAAAAGACCGATAAATTCATAAAGGACGTAAACAAACCCGCTAACCAATTTTGCGTATTCATAATGGCGCACCAAATAGTGTGCCAAAAACCCATGCTCTCTAGTTTTTTCAAATTGGCTTGATGGGTTTGCTGATAGCTCGCAGGGAAATCTTTCACATTAAAGTAAATCAGCAACCAAAATAGCACGCCCAATCCAGCATTAACTAATACGGCATAACGCCAATCAGCTAAATAATCCACCAATAATGTGAAGGGTGTTTGCGCTACAAAACCGCCTAACATTGCCATAGTAACAATCACACCAACGACAAAGGCTAAACGTGTTGGCGAAAACCAGCGTGATGCTAAACGTATTGCACTCACAAAACATAGGCTTGTCGATGCCCCAATGATAAAACGTGCAATAAAGGCCATATAAAAATGCATTGCCAAAGCCATGAAAATGGTGCTGATGATACAGACACCGAAGGCACCTAAAACTAATTTTCTCGTGGAAAAACGATCGAGCAATAAGCCGGCAGGAAATAAGCAACTAACAATGCCATAAAAATAAGCCGCCGATAGAAAGCCAAACTCTTTCCCAGAAATATGGAAGGATTGCATCAGATCGGCACTGATACTGTTAAACATAGTCATTTGTACGAATTCATAAAAGAAAAACAAACTCGCTGCAAGCACTACTACCCACGCTTGCAAAGGAAATTTTAATTGTATTTGTTGCTGCACTGTCTTACTCCTCATTGTTACTATTAAAATGCTTTACCGTCTTTTAAATGCTTATGACAAACGGCTACGTATTGTTCATTGCCACCAATGCTCACTTGATTACCCGAACGCACGACTTGTTTGTTTTTATCAATACGCATATTCATGGTGGCTTTACGGCCACAATGACAAACGGTTTTAATTTCACTGAGCTCTTCAGCCCAAATCAATAAATATTGACTGCCCTCAAAAGGTTCTCCCATATAATCACTGCGCAAACCGTAAGTCAGTACTGGAATATTTAATTGATCGCTAATTTCTGTTAGCTGAAAGACTTGGGCTTTATTTAAAAATTGCGCTTCATCAACTAGCACGCAATGAATAGGTTGTTGTTGTATTTGTTGCTGTATATAATGAAAAAAATCAAATGACGATTCAAAAGCAATCGCATCGATCGTCAAACCAATACGTGAAGTGATTTTCCCGATACCATAACGATGATCCAACGCTGGCGTAAATAGTAAGGTATTCATCCCACTTTCACGATAATTATGATTGGACTGTAGCAAAGTGGTGCTCTTGCCTGCATTCATTGCGGAATAATAAAAATAAAGTTTAGCCATAAAATTAACCGCCGAAAATACCTTTTAATAGCAAAAAGAATACGGCCGCTAAAATAGCGCCAGCCGGCAAGGTGACGACCCAAGACATAAAAATATTGCGGATAACCGTTAAATTTAATGCACCAATACCACGTGCAAAACCAACACCTAGTACAGCCCCTACCAAAAGTTGTGTCGTTGACACGGGTAGCCCAGTGCCAGAAGAAATAATAATGGTTGATGCAGCAGCAACTTCAGCAGAAAAACCACGGCTAGGGGTTAATTCAGTAATATGCTGGCCAATCGTTGCCGTAACTTTATAACCATAGGTTGCTAAACCAATGACTAAACCGCCAGCACATAAGAAAATAATCCACAAAGGCACACCTGTGTTCATCATTATCTTCCCACCACTTTGCACAATGCTAACCACCGCTGCTAAAGGCCCAATAGCGTTGGCAACATCGTTCGAACCATGCGCAAACGCCATCGAACAAGCAGAAAAAATCATTAACACTGCAAATACTTTTTCAACATCAGCAAACTGTGAAACACCTTTGGCCTTTCGTTGTGGTTTCAAACGGCGTAATAACAATGCACCAATACCAGCGATGAATAAACTAAACATAATCGATAAGAGTATGCCACCCCAAAAACCGATGGGTAAATGTGCATGTGCTAAGCCCTTATTAATCGTCACCATACTTACAACGAAAGCAACCAGAAAGATATAAACGGGTGCAATTTTTTGTGCGCTTTTAAAAGGGGACGGTGTATTAAAAATGAAACGTTGGATACTCATAAAAATAGCAAAGGCAATAATCCCTGCAATAATTGGGCTCAATACCCAACTCGACGTGATTTTAATGACTTCATGCCAATTAACAGCATCTGGGCCAACATCGATCAACGCAAAACCAATAATGGCACCCACAATGCTATGCGTGGTAGAAACTGGCCAACCACGGTTAGTTGCTATCAGCAACCAACACCCTGCCGCCAACAACGAAGCCAACATACCGTAAACCAGTAATGCAGGATGATGAATAAACAAGGCCGGATTAATAATCTCATGGCTAATGGTTTGCGTGACTTCTCCGCCAGCAAATAAACAGCCCGCAACTTCAAAAATTGCCGCAACAACAATGGCTTGCTTCAATGTTAAGGCCTTAGCACCTACCGATGTTCCCATGGCGTTGGCAACGTCATTGGCGCCAATTCCCCAAGCCATAAAACCACCAAAAATAACTGCTAATATTAAAAATGGTGTTGCATCAATCATGTGTGAATCTCGCTATCTAAAATTAATGGGCTAAAATTAATTGTAAACGACCACCGATGGCTTGCGCTTGATCAGCTAACTCTCCGATTTTATCGATAACTTTATAGGTAAACATGACATCAATAGGCGGTAATTGTTTTTCTAGCGCAAACAACTTAAGCCGTAATGCACGTTGAATATCATCAGTTTCATGTTCTAATTGATCCAAAGTATCAATCATTTCTTCAATAAAATCAACTTCTTTACCGCGAAAACCCACTTCTAATAGCTCACCTAATTTCTGAATCGTGTCACGAGCTTGCTTTGAAGCAGCAACGCTACGTTCAATATACGCTGTGAAATCATCCACTAATAATGCCGGGAATACCATTTTACGCCCCAAAATTAATCCAGCAATATCTTTAGCTTTATTAGCGACGCGATCTTGTGTATGCAAGAGTTCGAGAAGTCTGTACGAGGAACAGGAAGGAATAAACTATTGGGAAGGTGTAGGCGTAAGTCTTTTTTTTAATTGGTCAGCTTCAGTTTCTAAAGAAGAAATCACTTGTTGATGCTGTTCTGCACTGATCCAATCACCTGCAATAACAGCGATAAAAAAAGGAGACAATTGTTGAACACATGCTTGTGTTTTTTCCATGTGTTGCTGTAGTGGTTGGATAGGAGAATGGCCGAACATGCCGAAGATGGATTTTAATCGTGCCATAGTTGTAATACCCCCTATTAGGATTAAATAAGATGGCGGCATTATAACTCGTTACGCTGTTTTATATCGTAACGTTTTTACTCAATATTCTACGTTATTCACAATGGAAGAGAATATATGCCAACCATTTTGTATCATTACAGATCAGTGACGCAAATTTATTTATTTTTGCAAATACTGTAATTTTTCTTTCACGGTGCTCCATTTATCGGCATCCTCTGGCGCGTCTTTCAGGCTACTAATAACTGCCAATTTTTTGCTAGCTCACCATTTAATTCAGTAAATTGTTGTTGAGCATCGGGCACATCTTCTTCTGCCATGATGGCATCAACCGGGCATTCGGGTTCACACAAAGCACAATCGATACATTCTTCTGGATCAATCACCAACATGTTGGGCCCCTCATGAAAACAATCTACCGGGCACACTTCTACACAGTCCGTGTGCTTGCAGCGTATGCAGTTATCGCCAACTACGAATGTCATATTCTCTCCAACTTAATTTCTCGTAAAAACTTTTCTGTAG
>JAESTO010000070.1 GCA_016763565.1 Gammaproteobacteria bacterium
AGCAAATAATTTCTCAATCGCAGGCGTTAAATAAACAAACTGACTATCCAATATTTCATCGCTGCGTTTATCGCGCGCAACAATTGTGGCTTTGCCTACTGGAGCCTCAACAAGCCAACCTTTAGCAACTAAGTGTTGCCAAACATTATGACCAATAAAAAATGTTTCTATTGCATCAATAAAATCATCCAGGGCACTGTCTAAGGTTACACTGGTGCGTTGTTCGATAGGTACAATCATTGCCTTGGTTGGTTCACTAGCCATGCATTTAATCCAACCACTATCAATGACGGCTTGCCATCCGCTGGTTGGTATAAGCGTCATATTTTGATTTTCAATGCCATCAAACTCGCTTTTATTGATAGCAATAAACGGTGGTTTCATTTGCTGTTCTTCGATAGTACCTATCGTACTTAATCGACGCCAACCTTGCGTATTATGCTCTAACCAACGCCAGGTATAACCCGCTTCGCTTGGCAGTGACAAATGAATGCTAGGGCCAGCTGCTAACATGGGCGACACTAAAAAGCTTATCTCGATTGATTGCAGCGCCGAAACATATTGTTCAGGTGGAATGCTAATCGATTTCACCGGCAACATACCGCAAGTGGCATGCACGGCTGCCCGTGGATCGATCAACATCGTCATCAATGCCGCGTCATCATTAATACTTTGTTTTAAAAAATGGTCTTCTTCCGCATGGGTTACAATCGCATCATTATCAATGGTGTTGGTTTGCGGCGAATAAAATACACCATTATGGAATGTTTGATCGTCTTCTGCTTGCCAATAACCCACTAAGCCATCGTTATACAAACGGTATTCCCCTAAACGAATCGGTACGTCAACAAAGTCAAAAGCATCGCTGTCACGGTGCTCCCTCGTTAAATCTAAACGGAAATTATTCCAACCTTGATGAATAGCGGCCGAACCTTGCAATGCCACATCCACTTTTGCTCTAACGACAGCCAGTGGTTTACCCATCAGCAATGCAATGTCTGCGTGTTGAGTGGCTGTATCAGGCTCCATCTGTTGCGTAGCATTATCCAATGCTGTCATAAAATGATTAATAAATGTTTCTCCTTGAGAGACTAACCAACGGACAACATCTTGTAAATAACGGTTGCTAATATCAACGAGTAATGTCACGTCATTTTCACCCGGGGCCGGATGCCAACGCGCATATTGATCAATCATGCCTAATGCATGACCCTCCGCTTCATACACCAGCAAACTGTTATCTAAATGATTTGGCACAAACCAACCACAAATCGGTGAACTTGCTGGATGTTCATTCATCTCTTGTTGATCATCATGTTGTGCGGATAACCAACGAAAATTCAAACGAGCAGGTTGGGAAAAACGTGGCGGCAAGTGCACTAAGTCATGACTTTTTTCGACAATATGGCTAATAGGCGTGATCACTTTGTCGGTCGCCAACGTTTTTGTTTGACCAAAACTATCGACCAAACGCATATTTATCAACTTAAATGCACCACTGCGAATAGGGTTAAAATCATTTAACGGTTGTGGCGCTAATAATTGATTATTGCGCAAACCTTGCTGTAACGTCACTTGCAATGCTTGTTGTAAATCTTGCAAGCTTTGCGGCAATGTTAAGCTTTGATATTGCCCTGACGCATCTTTGACTTGCACGTCGCTAACTGCATCACGAATAATTTGATCGGTAAAGGCAGCGTAATCTAAGGCGACATCTTCGAAGGCTAAGGTATCGGCAATCGGCAATTGAAACGTTTGTTTATGCATTAATAAGGCATTGTTAAATCCGCCCAATGATTGTGATAATACTGATGTTTGTAACA
The DNA here is from genome assembly GCA_016763565.1 of Gammaproteobacteria bacterium. The sequence continues at coordinate 1,824 of JAESTO010000070.1, forward strand.
AGGTTTGATAACTTTTTAATGCGGTATACACAATATCATGATTACTATCATCATGAGTTGATGTGTACTCAGTCACAAAATCCGTTATATTATTCGTTAAATACTGCTCAACCTCTAACACGGTTGAATCTTGTGCCCCTTGATACGACACGTTATTGTCAAAAGCACTATTGGGCAAATGCTTATGTAAAAAATCAGCTAAACGCTTACGCAGATGTACATTAGCATGCGGCGTTAAGATACTCCGACCATGATAAATATTCGCGCCTTTCGCTAAAGCACCCTTCTTGGCCTGCAAGGTCAATTCTGATGCATGAGTATCTAACGTATAATTATCGGTAATAAAATAATCAGCATAATCTCGACGCGACTCACTATGATTACTGCCTTCTTTGAGCGGAAAAAATTCCACTTGCCACTCCAACCAAATGGGATGCCAAGGTTGTATCGTCCATTCACGAAAAGCAATATGTTCTTGTCCTGCAGCTACTGCTACTGATTCCAATGCATCAATCTTCTCTAAAATATTATCAAAACCACCAACACTGTTATTATTTTTCACCAAAGGATAGCTAATGCCACTGCCATTTAACACATCACACGTTAATAAATCATCGGCATGTAAACGACCATCTTGGCCGTAACGTTCACTCACGGTGACTGCATCACCGGTCATCAATACAACCGGGTCTTTGGCTTGCCAATAACGTGGCGCATTAACTGCTTTGATAATATAAGGCGATTCATTAGCATTGGCGTCATTGTGAACGGTGATTAAGGTATTGACAACAGCATATTGCGCCGCTAAATCTTGCGCTAATTGATTAGTGTCAATAATTAAATTTTTTAATTGATTAATGTCTCGCGTACTAATAAACGATTTTATTTTATCAACTGAGGGGTACTCATCACCGCTTGCATCCGGTGGATAGGTTGCCAACATATATTTATACCAATCGGCATAGGTTTGTTGGCGCAATGATTCAATGCTTTCTTGGATGTTGTCATAGTCAGCTTGATAACTGTTTAATAAATCTAATGCCGTTGCCACATTTTCATCTAATATCACTTGTTCATCGGGCAAATCCTTCACGCTGGCACTCACTTCGCTACTTGCATTACGTTGTTGGCGTATGGTCCACAAATGCCCTGCAGCAATCGCTTTAAAACCATTGGCGTGTCGCGCTTGTTCCAGCTGATGCGCTGCATCAATATAATGCTCAGTTAATTCTGGCAGCAATTGCAAAAACTCTAATTGCTCTTCGCGTAAACGACGTTCTTCTTCAGTACTGGCAACCTCGTTAGCAAGTTTAGCCGATAACGCTTCAACACCCGTATTAGCGACAGTAACATCAACGGTAGCCTGTAATTTTGGATTCGTGGTATCGTTTTCCGGCTTGAATGTGATGCGTGAATAACACAGTATATTAGGGAACTGTGCACATAAGGCTTGCTCGACAACCGCAATCTTATCGGTATAACTGGTTAATTCATTACGTTCAGCAACAGCAACTAAGGTCGCAGAAGTATCAATAACTTGCTCAACTATCCAATCTTGATTAATAAGTTCTGTCCAAATAGCATTGCTATCTGTGTCTGTTATCATCGCATCCAATTCCGCTAATTTTATTTTGAATGCAGCTTTAACAATGTCAATCGTGCTTACATTAATATCCCATTTTAATTGTTCGAGTAATGATGCGACAGTCATGCCCGATTGGGTTGCTAA
>JAESTO010000071.1 GCA_016763565.1 Gammaproteobacteria bacterium
GGTAAATTGATTAATCATGAGAAAATTTCACGCGAAATGCGTGCGTCGGTTTTCTAGAAATAGATAAATTTACTTTCCACGGTTATTTTGGTAAATTAGCACTCTGGTTCAGAAAGGAGTCGCTACGGATGTTTACTATCTCCGATAATATATTACTTAAGCAAATCCCCGGTTGTGTGGCTTGGAAAGACTTAGAGCTAAAATACCTAGGGGCTAATCAAAATCTTCTTGCTGCAATGAAGTTACAACATCAAACAGAATTAATTGGGCGTGACGATGCGCAATTAAATATGAATTCCTCTACAGAAGACGCCATGTTTCATCAGCAAGATTTATTGGCACTACAAGGTCATTCACTGGAAATTATTCATGCTGTGAAGGATGCACAAGCGGATGCGCATACCTGCTTTTTATTGAAGGGGCCATTACGTAATGAGCAGCAGAAAATTGTGGGTATCATTTATCATTGCACGCCTTGGTCGCAGCCTAACTTGTTTGTTGAGCTTAAAAAAATTGATCAAAAATACCAATCAGCAGCAGAAATTGCAGATTATTATGTGTTAGATAGCCACCATAATCCTGGCAAACTTTCCACGCGAGAATTGGAATGTTTATTTTTACAATTACGCGGCAAGACAGCAAAACAAATTGCGCAGATATTACAGCTATCAAAAAGAACTATAGAATATTATATCGATAATATTAAAAGCAAATTGGGTTGTCAGAATAAAGCTGAATTATTGGTCACCGCTATGACACAAGGTTATCAACAACATGTGCCGAAAAGTTTATTGCAATTAGGTTTGCCTGAGTTGTTACGATCATAATCTTTTAGATAGGTCTTTCACTAACGTTTTCGTATCATAAGGTACATGCTAGAATGTGGCAATCTTAGTAGGAGGATATCTCTATAAACATCGACTGCAACAGGGGCTTAATCTCTGATATTTCCTTTATTCCTTCCCCTAATCATAACCAACGACCATCAGGCACAAAGGTAGATTTATTAGTTATTCATAATATCAGCTTGCCCCCCGGCGAATTTGGTGGTGACGGCATTAGCCAATGCTTTACTAATCAGCTAAACGCTAATGAACATCCTTATTACGCTGAAATTATTGATTTGCGTGTATCGGCGCATGCATTGATTCGCCGTGATGGCACTGTGATGCAATATGTGCCATTTCATCGGCGGGCTTGGCATGCGGGAATTTCTAGTTTTCAAGGTAGAGAAAACTGTAATGATTTTTCCATTGGTATCGAACTAGAAGGAAATGATGCGCTACCTTATGAATTTATCCAATATCAACAATTAATTATATTGACGAAAGCCTTGTTGTCCGTGTATCCTTGCATAGCATTAAATCGTATTGTCGGCCATAGTGACATTGCACCCGGGCGTAAGACCGATCCAGGTTCTAGTTTTGATTGGCCGCGATATAGACAGGGCATAACAGGGGATTAGCATGACCTTAATTATTATTCTTATTAGCTTAGCAGCATTATATTATATACCTATCGTTAACAATGAAACACGTTATCACCTTTTTCATCGTTATGCAGCTTGGCTAACAACGTGGCTACCTACTCGGCAAATGACACAAGCTTGGGTCATGATAGCCGTGATTATATTACCGATACTTGTCGTGCTTGCCATGTTTTGCGTCACGTTGTCCAGTCTTTCTTTTGGCTTATTTGGCATCGTCATTAATGCGTTGGTATTATGGTATTGTTTATTACCATTAACCGCCAGTAAGTCAAACATTGGCCATCAACAAGAGGAAGCATCGCAGAAAGTTAATCCTTATGCGCAAATTACTGTTGAACAAGCGGATGATTGTGATGATAAACAACGTTTTTGTCATGCGAATGATCGCACCTTTGCTGTGCTTTTTTGGTTTGTTATCTTAGGGGGTTTTGGCGCCGTCTTATATCGTTTAATTGCTTTATTGGCATGTATGTCAGAAGGCAATGCTAGTTATTTTAAATCCACAGCTAAATTAATACAACAAGTTTTAGACTGGTTGCCAGCGCGCTTACTGGGGCTAACGTATTTAATTGTGGGTAATTTTACCGCCGGTTTTTCAGCATGGATACAGCACCTTTTGCAAGGTTTGGACTACAATCAAACACTCTTAATGGATGCTGGCGAAGCTGCATGGGGTCCTGCCGAGAAAAATAATGCTAAATCACTGATAGAACGCGCCTTAATAGTGTGGTTAGTCATCATAGCCATATTTATTATTGGTGCTTGGTTATACTAAATGCTAATTTTAAATGAGAATATTCCATGAATCTTGATGTATTAGATTTTGAGAAGCCCATTGTTGAGCTTGACCAAAAAATTAAGGAATTGCGTAATATAGGCCATGATTCAGCACTCAATATTGTTGCTGAATTAGAAAGTCTTGAAAATAAGCGCGAGCAATTATTACAATCCATTTATGCCGATTTGTCACGAGTACAAGTCGTGCAATTGGCGCGTCATCCTAAACGTCCTCACGCTATTGATTACATCAACAAAGCATTTACTGATTTTGATGAGTTACATGGTGATCGACATTTTGCTGATGATCCCGCAATTATTGGTGGCATTGCACGTTTAGACGATAAGCCAGTCATAGTGATTTGTGAAGAAAAAGGGCGAACCACTAAAGAAAAAATTGCTCGCAATTTTGCCATGCCGCGTCCTGAAGGTTATCGTAAAGCGTTACGTTTAATGGAAATGGCTGAAAAATTTTCGTTACCGATTATTACATTGATCGATACCCCAGGAGCTTATCCAGGTATTGGCGCTGAAGAGCGCAATCAAAGTGAAGCGATTGCAAAAAATTTGAAAGTGATGTCGCGACTAAAAACACCGATTATTTGTACCGTGATTGGTGAAGGTGGTTCGGGTGGTGCTTTAGCTATTGGTGTAGGCGATCGTATATTAATGCTGCAATACAGTATTTATTCTGTTATTTCACCCGAAGGTTGTGCCTCAATTTTATGGCGAAGCGCCGATAAAGCAGGTGAAGCGGCTGAAGCAATGAAATTAACCTCGCAAGATTCTCTAAAAAATAAATTAATTGATGAAGTGATTAACGAGCCCATTGGTGGCGCACATCGTGACTACGATGAAATAGCAATAACATTGCGTCATGCAGTCTCCTTAAATTTACAACAGCTGGAAAAGTTTTCAACGGAAGAACTGGTAGAACGTCGTTATAATAAATTAATGAATTACGGTATTTACTAACCAATATTTATTGGTTATTCGAGGTTGGTTCATTGAGAAAAACCTTCAAAAAATGTAAGGATTAAAAACAACAAATTAAGGCTATAATACAGCGAATA
>JAESTO010000072.1 GCA_016763565.1 Gammaproteobacteria bacterium
AAGTTTGAGCAATGCTTGCTGTACACCCTCACCTGATACATCGCGTGTAATCGATGGATTATCGGTCTTGCGAGAAATCTTATCAATTTCATCGATATAAACAATACCACCTTCGGCCTTATCAACATCATATTCGGCATGTTGTAATAATTTTTGAATAATGTTTTCAACATCTTCGCCAACGTAGCCCGCTTCGGTGAGTGTTGTTGCATCGGCAATGGTAAACGGTACGTTTAAAATTTTTGCTAAGGTTTGGGCAAGCAATGTTTTGCCGCTACCTGTAGGGCCAATTAATAAAATATTACTTTTGCTTAATTCAACTGTGTCATCACTACGATTATTATTCAAACGTTTATAGTGGTTATAAACGGCAACAGATAACACACGTTTAGCATAATCTTGCTCGATAATGTGCTCATCTAAAATACCACTAATTTCTCTAGGTGTTAATGGGTTATCGTTTTGTTCTGTGCTTGTCTGATCTTCTAGCTCTTCACTTAAAATATCAACACATAATGAAATACATTCATCACAAATATAAATACTATTCCCAACAATTAGTTTGCGAACATCATCCTGATTTTTGCTGCAAAAAGAGCAATACATAATTTCTTCTTTTTTGTCTTCACTCATAAAAAAAGCTCCGTGTTAGTCTGGCGACAATAAGCTGCCGAGTTTGCGATTATAAAGCTCATTTAAATTTAACGCGTAGTTTTAGCGTTGTTACGATGTAACATAACGGTATCAATTAAACCATATTTTACAGCTTCAGGTGCACTCATGAAATTATCTCTATCAGTGTCTGCCATGATTACCTTGGCCGTTTTTCCCGTATGTTTAGCTAAAATTTTATTCAGTTTTTCACGAATTAACAAGGTTTCTTTAGCGTGAATTTCAATGTCACTTGCTTGCCCTTGATAACCACCTAAAGGCTGATGAATCATCATTCTAGAATTGGGTAAACAATGACGCTTTTTAGCAGCACCTGCTGTTAATAGTAGTGCGCCCATACTGGCTGCTTGTCCAATACATAAGGTGCTGACATCAGGTTTAATAAATTGCATTGTGTCATAAATTGCGAGCCCTGCGGTTACTGCTCCGCCCGGCGAATTAATGTAGAGATGAATATCCTTGTCAGGATTTTCAGATTCAAGAAATAACATTTGAGCCACAATTAAATTAGCCATGTGGTCTTCAACTTCTCCGACCAAGAAAATCACTCTATCTTTTAATAAGCGAGAGTAAATATCAAATGAACGTTCACCCCGAGAGGTTTGTTCAATAACAACGGGGACTAAAAAATTTTGTAAAGACATGCTGTTCTTCTCCTATTTTGCATAATTAGTAGCGTCGTCAAACGAAACCTTATGCTCTGTAATTTTTGCTTCTTGTAATATTTTGTCGATAATTTGTTCTTCTAATACGGCGGCTTCAAATTCTCGTAACATTTTCTTATCGGAATAATATAGGTCGATAAGTTCTTTGGGTTTCTCATACGCTGAGGCTATGCTAGTAATTTTTGCTCGTACTTTTTCCGCATCAGTTTTCAAAGAAGATTGCTTAATAATTTCATTAAATAATAAGCTTGTAGCTACACGTTTGCTGGCTTGTTTACTAAGTTGCTCGTGTTTCTTTTCAAGTAATTGCTCAAGCTCTTTGTCATTTTTAAGCGGTTGATTTTTTTCGACATTTTTTTGTAAATTTTCTTTGAGTAATTGAATTTCTTCTTCTACCAACGTTTTAGGTAGTTTTATTGAATTTGTGTCATATAAGGCATCAATCACAGCTATTTTATTTTGTTTTTGTAATGACACGTCTAGATTGTGTTGCATGTTTTTTTTGATTTCTTTATGCAAATTTTCAACGCCACCTTTTACACCTAAGCTTTTAATAAAGTCTTCATTCAGTTCGGGTAGTTTTGCCTCTTGGATAGCATGCACTTTCACGTTAAACTTAGCCGTTTTACCTGCTAATTCTTCGGCATGATAGTCTTTAGGAAACTTGCTTTTAATCGTTAATTCTGCACCCGGTTTTGCTTTGATCAGTTTATCTTCAAAGCCGGGAATCATCGAGTTAGATCCGAGGATTAACGAAAAATTCTCTGCTTTGCCACCTTCTATCGCTTCATTATCTACCGTGCCAGCAAAGTCAATAATGACTTGGTCACCACTTTTAGCCGCCCGTTCTACTTTACGCCATGTGGCATGTTGTGTGCGAATAGATGCTAAGGTTTTTTCTATATCAGCATCAACTATCTCTGCCGCAGTTTTTTTGACTTTTAATTTATTCAACGGTTTTAAATTAATTTCAGGGTATATTTCAAAATTAGCGTTAAAAACCAATGGCTTATTTTCAACTGACTCAATAATTTCCAATTTAGGCATGCCAGCTACATTTAATTTATTTTCGATCAGCGCTTGATAAAAATGCGTTTGCATTAAATCATTGATGATTTCATGGCGTACTGAATCGCCATAGCGTTTGTGAATGACATGGGCAGGTACTTTACCAGGACGAAAGCCATCAATTTTGACAGTTTTACCTAATTTCACCAAACGTTGTTTGATAGCATTTTCAACTTTATCGGTGGGTACTTCTACTGTCAATTGACGTTCTAAACCGTTGATATTTTTTATTGATACCTGCATTGTTATTCCTCTTTAATGATGATTGTATATTTGCTCTACATTCTGTCTGCAAGCTTTATTGAGTAACGTTATGAAGAGTTACCGTATAGTAATTGGGGCATATAAATATTTTTCAATCAAAATAGCGAGCTGTCGCTAATTAAGTAGCAACAGCTCGCTATTTTGTCTATATTGGTACGAAAGGAGAGACTCGAACTCTCACGGGTTGCCCCACTGGAACCTAAATCCAGCGCGTCTACCAATTCCGCCACTTTCGCATAAAATCAAAGGTTATATTGGAAGTAGCTGTCAGCTGCTATTTCCAGGCTGTGATTATACAGAATATTTTTTTATTCTCTAGTAGGTTCATTGATTTAAGGTAAGTAATTAACTGAGCGAGGGCAAGACGCAATAGTGTATAAAATTTGCTCTAGCTTGATTTTTCATTTTTATGATAACTAATGTTACTATGAATGCTGGTCTTTTACGGAGAGATTATCATGCAAAATTACAGTAAAATTTTAGTAGCTACTGAATTAGATGCTACAACCGATCTGCTTATATTATCTAAAGCTAAACAGATTGCTGAGCAGAACAATGCAGCACTGTATTTAGTCCACGCGGTAGAACATATTAATGCATACAATACAGCCGCAGCTTATCCAGCTATTGCTGATATTGAAACACAAATTAGCGCAGAGCATAAAAGTGCCCTAACAACGTTAGGCCAAACCTATAATATTGCTGCTGAACGACAATTTATTGACATGGGTAGTCCTGCCGTTATTGTTGCCAATAAAGCTAGAGATATTCAAGCCGATTTAATTATTGTTGGCAGCCACAGTAGACATGGTTTAGCATTACTACTGGGTTCAACAACGGATTCTATTCTGCATAAAGCCAACTGTGATATTCTCGCGGTTAGGTTAGCCAATCATTAATGCATTGTGGTTGTAGGGGCAGGCATTAAACCGGCCCCTGTTATTTAAAAAGCAATTGAACGTTATTGATCTGTGCGACATCTGCTGCTGCTTGCTGATAACATTGTGTTAATTCCTTCGCTGTCATGGCCTCATTTAACACCTCAAGAGATATAATAATATCTAATGCAATTTCGCCGGCTAGATAATGAAAGTTAATACTTTTAATATGTTGATGGCTGGGCATATGTTGCCACGTTTTTTGCAGTAGGGGTAGTAACTCTGAACGCAACGGTAATTGCCAGCTTTTTGAATATTTCTCATCATCTTCGACATCAATATGGACCGTAACATCATCAATAATATGTATTTCTTTATGCAATGCCTGTATGACTCGTTCTGCGATATGATGCCCTTCCGACACACTAATCATTGCATCTACAATAATATGAACATCAAGTAATGCGCGCCCAGCCATTTTCCGTGTACGCAGTTCATGAATAGCTCGTACACCCGGCACTGTATTAATGACCTTTTTAATAGTGATTAATTCTTTAACATTTAAGCCCGTATCAACCAATTCGCGAAGATTATCCCAGGCAATTTTAAACCCCATTTTAATAATTAATAAACCCACGATAATGGCCGCAATCGTATCAAGATAATGCCAGCCCATTAAGCTGCCTAATACGCCAATGAAGACGACCAATGAAGATGCCGCATCGCTGCGACTATGTAAGGCATTGGCCTTGAGTAAATCGGAGTGAATACGTTTCGCAATGTGTAAGGTATAACGATAAATAATTTCATTAATAATAATCGATAAGGCCGCAAACCAGATAACAAATGAATTAGGGACAACATTATCTTGCTTAATCATTTGCTCAATCGCATCATAGGCAATAATTAAGCCGACAATAATAACAAATAATGATAATAATAATGTTGCAACCGTTTCAAAACGTGCGTGGCCATAAGGGTGAGCATCATCAGCATGTTGGCTTCCATATTTTGCGGCAACCAGTACCAAGGCATCGGTTAATAGATCGGAAAAAGAATGAATGCCATCGGCAAACAGCGCATGGGAATATCCTAGCCAACCGGCAGTGACTTTAGTAGTGGCTAAAAACAAATTAGCGCTAGCACCAATCAGTGTGACGCGCTTAATATCTTTATAGCGTTGAGTCATTTCTTGCCAACGCGTATACGAATAGTAATTTCATTATCCACCTCATTGATATCGATTATTTGATGT
>JAESTO010000073.1 GCA_016763565.1 Gammaproteobacteria bacterium
CAAAAATTTTTCAAAAGAAAATCAGAAAATTTTTTCTTTTAGGTTGCCTAACAAACATAAAAATCGCTTATTTCGTTGGAAAAGCCTATTGCTTAATAACGGGGAGAAAACTGAAAAAAAATTGCTTGCGAAGACATTAACCTCTATTGCGAATTATTGCAATATTGATGAGAACATTTTTTTCCATGATGTGGGAAAATATGCGCAACAAGAGAAAAATGCCGAATTAAAAGAAAAGCTTACTGTATTATCAAAGGCGATGTTATCTCAGGAACGCTTCACCCAAAAAAAAGTTGATGTGAAACAGTTAAAACTAACGACTGAGGCAATTAAGCTATTCAATGAGCTAAGGGATGTCAATTTTTATTCTGAGAATTACAAAGCTGTATTGCAAAAAATTCGTTCTATTGCAGACAAAATTCGTCCAGTAGAATTAAAAGAATTAATAAAAAAGTTTATTCGAGAATTTGAAAGTCCGTTTGTTGTTGAATCTAATGTCGTATCGACAAAAAACACTGAATCGACAGTCCTCGCTAAAAAACTTTTAGGAAAAATTTGTCGAATCATTCATTGCCCAGCAGCGTGTGCTGCCAAGGAAAACAGCCATGAATTCAGTGTCGTTCAAGCATTAGTTAAAAAATTTTCGGAGAAACCACCGTATAATTACCAAGCATTTACACATGTTTTGCACAGTATAAAATTATCGTTACAAATAAAATTAAACACTAGTTCTGTGGATTTCCAAAGCCCAATGAAATCAATAATAAAAAGCATTGAGTTTTTTTTGGCAGATCAGCAAAAAATGGACGTATTACATACGGTTTATAATGAAGCGTATCAAGCTATCTCGCAAACAATTAGCAAACAGGTTGCGTTTGAGAAACCTGCGACAGGTAGTCAACAGGAGGTTAATATTCTAGCTGCGATTATTGCCGAAGTAGAAAGCGATAATAATCGAGCAGACGATGATGCATTTATAGCAGTTAATGATGCGAACAACACGCATAATTTTTCTTTAGTCGCGGACAATAGAATAGTTAGTGAAGAAGATGAAAAGCCAACAGAAATAGTGGCTGTCGATGGCAATGAAGAACATTATATAGCAGCATTGCAAGAGACTATCAATATTCGCCAGTTACAAGGCCAATTGCCTGATGAACAAGCGATAGAAAAAATAATTTGTGAACATATTACTCATTTCACAACAACATTAATCAAATTTATTAATGAAGATCAACCGCATAATCGTATTGAGAAAATTACACCTCTCACTATGTTAGCGCAAAAAAAAGCGTATGCTGCATTGACCTATTATGTCACTGACCTTGTTAAAAAAATAACACGAGGTAACATTGCTTTACAAACATTGATTGATAGTATTATAGGTTGTGTGGAATATTTGCCTGAACAATTAAAGCATAATTTATTACAGCCTATAACAATATTAACACAAGCATGGCAGCAACTTGTGTTGTCATCATCAAAAAGGATAGGGGAACAGCTAGAAAAAACTAGCACGAATACGACAGATACCCTTAACTTGCTATCAATCAATGACATGCAAGAAGACATTAAGCACTTGTTAATAACGAATATCAATAATATAGTCCAGGTTGTTAACAAGGGAAAAACTGTCAAAGCAACGGGACAAAAAGAGGTTGTTGATATTGTTGGAGAAAAACATCACACTATTCAGCCAGATAATAGTCAGCAAGAAATTACCGTTGAGTCACACGATAAAAAAACAGATGAATCTGCTATTTTTGCTTCAATAACCGTAATAATTATTGTGTTAGAGAAAAAAATATTAGCCATAATGAGTGATATCAAGAAAAACAATAAAGCACTGAGTAAAGATGAAAATGATTATTACCAAGCATTGATCAGCGTACTTGATTTGTTGCAACAGGCAGAAGAACGAACCATTACCTTGCAAGTGATGAACGATAAGCTAGTTAAACAAATAAAAAACTTGCCATCAAATCTGCAAATGCAATTGCAAAAAATTATTAACAAAATCCAAGGGAAGAAAGTTGACAATGCTAAAACGAGAACAACGGATCAACACATCAAACAACAAGGTGGCACACGACTAAAAAAATTAGCATCAATAAAAGATAAATTTAATAAAGCATTGGCTGCGCTGCTTGAAAAACTCAAAAAAGCAGTTAAAGCGCACAATAATGATAAAGCCATTCAAGATAAAGATGTTGAATCATTTGATGATACCGAAGAAATTTTTATTGGCAATGCTGGCGTTATACTATTTTGGTCATTCCTACCTCATTTTTTGACTAAATTAGGCTTGTTGCAAAATAATGTTTTTATTGATGATGACGCAGCAATGCGTGCTGTATTAATAACGCATTATCTAACCCACGGCAATACACTTATTGGCGAACAAGAATTGGCGCTAAATAAAATATTATGTGGTGTTGATTTACATCAACCCATCGTTAATGAAATTGACATCACCGAAGAGGAAAAAACCGCCTGTGAAGGTTTAACAAAAGCAGTGATTACATATTGGAAAAAATTACAAAACCCCGATATCAATGCCTTTAGATACTTGTTTTTACATCGCGAAGGTATGATCAAAGTGCGCGATGAATGCTGGCTATTACAAGTAGAACGCAAACCTTATGATATCTTGCTCAACGATTTGCCATGGTCGATTAGCACGGTTACTAATTCATGGATGCAAAGCATGTTATACGTTGAGTGGTAGGTTTTTTTTAGTCTAATTTTTAAATTTTTTTAACATTAACAGGGAGTAAATACAATGGAAAACGAAAGTAGCAGTAAAAGTGGAAGTAAAAATAACGATAAATGGGAGTTTTATAAAGATAAAGCAGGTGAATGGCGTTGGCGTTGTACTGCTGCAAATAATGAAATAGTGGGTTCTGCTCATGAAGGTTATAAAAATAAAAAATATTGTATCAGTAATGCAATACGTTTTGGTTATGAAAGTAAACAAGTAAAAAAAAAACTAAATATCAGCTAGAGATAGGAAAAACACAACCTAAAATCAATTTACAAGACATCAGGGTTGAAAATTGTGATTTTAAAAAATTATCAACGATGACAAGGATGAAAAGATTATGCAAAAAAATAGTGTTGCGTGTTTGGCGTGCTATATTTTCTTTTTTAGATGAAATCGGTATTGTTTTAGAAAAATTTGCAGATATTTTCGTTTTTTTAGGAAAAAACACCTACCGCTTTATTAAAATACCTGTTGTTTATCTAGTGGGTTTGCTAATAAAAAATGTTGTTTGTTTAGTAAAAATACTTGCTAAAACTTTCAAAGCCATCATCAGCATGATAACGAAAATTTTTAAAAAATCAATGGATTTCATAGTGGGGATTGCTAAATTAACAGGAGTCGCCATGCGTAAAACGTGCAACGTTATTTTTTTCGTGCCGAGGTATATTGCGACTAAAATTGGTGTGATATACAAAAAAATTGTAACGAGCATTGTGATATTTTTTCGCTAAATCACAAGGCCACAGCTGAAAA
>JAESTO010000074.1 GCA_016763565.1 Gammaproteobacteria bacterium
GTGGTGGTTATTTTAGGCATTCTTGCTGCTATTGTCGTACCTAAGATTATTAGTCGCCCTGAACAAGCCCGTATTGTGCGTGCTCAACAAGATATTACCGCCATTGAAAGTGCTCTAGATTTATATAAACTAGATAATGGCAGTTACCCAACGACCGATCAAGGATTATCAGCATTGGTGAGTAAACCTACCACTGAGCCTGCACCACAAAATTGGAAAAAATATTTAAAAGACTTACCTATTGATCCGTGGAACAAACCCTATCATTATCTGAATCCGGGGATACACAATGATGTTGATATCTTCAGCTATGGTCCAACAGGTCAACCAGGTGGTACCGGTGAAAAGGCACAAATTGGTAACTGGAAGGTTAACGCTATAAAAAATAATAATGGCTAAGCTATCTGCTTGTGGATCTAATATCGGGCGGGCTTTGCCCACCGGCTATCGGCGTAGCCGATGCCGCTTAAGAAACTAAGCGAACGATGCGCCAACTAACTTCAGCAGGTTTCAGTTTAATCGAACTACTCGTCACCTTACTTATTATTAGCGTCGTCGTCTCTGCAGCAACATTATTTATTGGCACTGATCGCAGTGGTCAAAACATACGTTCAAGCATTGATCTGTTTCATTCTCGTTTACAGTTGGTTGCACAACAAGCCATTTTAACGAATCAAACTTTGGGTATTGACATCACAAGCGAAGGTTATCAATTTTATCGCTACACCTTTAAGGAACAACAGTATGTTTGGCAAGTTATTAACGAGGAACGCGCATTGCGCGCTACCACTTGGCCTAGTGACACCAAAATACAAGTTACCGTTAATCATCAAGCATTGGCATTCTTAGGTGCTCAATTTTCTGATAAACCACAAATTATTTTTTACACGAATGGGAACATAACGCCTTTTAGCATCATCTTTAATCAACAATATTATATGCAAGGTAATGTGAATGGTGCAATCACCTCAGGTCAAACAGAGGCGCGGTATGAGTAAACAACGTGGTTTCACTCTCATTGAAGTATTAATTGCTGTGGTTATTCTTGGCATTGCCTTGTTAGCCATTACTAAACTTACCCAACAAGCCATTGTTAATAGTAATTATTTACAAGATAAAACTACCGCGGGTTTAGTTGCAAAAAATATTTTAGCTAAAGCGCGCAGCGCAGTCATTGCGCTACCACAAACAGGTGCTCAAACCAGTGGTGAAATAAAAATGTTAATGAAAACATGGTATTGGACTTTAGCAGTTAACGCAAGCGATGATATTTATATGGCAAAATTAATTGTCAACGTTTATGATTCGCAACAAAGGCATAATTTAATGACCTTAACGGGTTATTTGCCCAGGAATAAATCGGGACAATTGGTATATCAACGATGAGACGACACACTTCATTATCGCTGTTACTATCTAAGCGAAAAAATAACACCGGCTTCACTTTACTTGAAATTCTTGTGGCTGTTTTAATCCTATCCATTATGGCGATTATTATGTTGCGTGGCTTACAAACGGTATTATCGGCCAAAGAACACGTTGAGGCGGCTAATAAACGTTTAAGCCAATTACAATTAACTATGTTAATGATTGAAAAAGATTTGCAACAAATTGTTAATCGCCCTATTATCAATAATCGCGACGCTGTCGAGCTTGCCGTATACTACGATAGTTCACAACATATTTTGCATTTTACACGCGCAGGCTATAGTAATCCGCTAGGCAGCGCACAACGTAGTACCTTACAACGTGTCAGCTATCAACTACAGGACTCTCAATCACAGCATCAACAATTAATACGTATAACATGGCCGGTTCTCGATCGTGTGCCGAATACTGTAGCGAATAAGCGTGTATTACTCACGCATATTCGCGCATTGCATTGGCGTTTCTTAGGACCTAACGGAAATTTTTATGATACATGGCCCGCGAATAATAGCCCTCGAAAAGTTCTGTTACCGAGCGCAATAGAATTCACGATAACATTTGCCAAACAAGGTGGTTTTAGTCAATTATTTGTGTTAAATGCTTACAATAAAAAAGTAACCTTACATAAACAAGGCAAACAAAAAAAAACACGCCTTGGAAAAAATAAAACAAAAACATTAACTAACAACTCCGGCGACACCACGGGATAATCAATGAATAGTATGCCAACCAAGCAATGTGGTGCAGCCTTAATTATGGCTTTATTAATTATTGCTATTGTCGCAGCGTTGGCGAGTACGCTGATGCTTAATCAGCAAGTCGCTATACAACGCACAGAAATTGAAAATAATGCTACACAAGCCGTTCATGACGCTAACCAAGTATTGTATTGGGCTATGGGACAATATATCACCCATGAAAAACAGTTAAAAACTACCCGCTTTCCTCTGATAATGCCGATGATTGATAGAAAAAATAAACATATTAAAGGTTCATTAAGCAGTGCGCAAGGTCGTTTTAATATTAACAATGTTAGCAATAAACAATATATACCCTTATTCGCTACATTAATTGAAACCGTTGATCACAACATCAGCCATTCGTTAAGTATGCAGATCGCCCAAGCTACCCACCAATGGTTGAGCCAAGCCAGTAACCTTGCTCAAACTGATCCCTATATACAATTTAATCCACCCTATCGTATCCCTCATCAACTCATGACGAGTGCTAGTGAATTTCGCTTAATTAACTATGTAACGCCTGAGTTATATCAACGCATTGTGCCTTATATTGTTGCTTTGCCCGAAGTGACGCCTGTTAATCCCAACGCAGCCAGTGTGCCAGTACTCATTAGCTATGGCCTAAAGAGTACCGTTGCTAATGCCGTCTATCATTTTGCACACAATAGCCATTTTCAAAATTTATCCACCTTCAAAAAAATGGCACAATTTAAAGCACAAAAAGGTAAAAATAAATTAGTGTTATTTTCTTTAAAAAATTGGTATTACTTAGTGCATGCTCAAGTGATATTAGGTAAAATCAACCTGCAAGTATTTAGCCTATTGTTTTTAGATGAAAAAACCAAACAACTAATTTTATTGCAACAACGCCAAGGCAGCTTATGAATCATTTACTTCTCTATTTGCACGAATCGCAACAATGGCAATTTGCTGTTATTGATGCAGAAAATAATGTGCAACAACAACAAACTATTACTCAGTTAAGCGACTTACCTGAACCATTAAAATTATTGCCTGCTACCGCATTGCTATCTGGCGAAAGCGTATTAATAACAAGTGCAGAGTTGCCATTAACTAATCGCAATAAACTATTACAAGCAGTGCCCTACGCCGTTGAAGAACAATTAATTGCGAATGTTGAAACTTACCATTTTGCTTTTAATAAGCACAATGACGATGGCGTATTGCCAGTGGCTATCGTTGATAAACAACACATGAAAAGCTGGTTTGCACAATTGCAGGACAGTGGTTGTAAAGTGCAACAGTTACTGCCCGATTTTTTAGCCCTACCCTACCAACAAAATACGTGGCACATTCATTTAACCTCACAGCATGCCATAGTGCGTACCCAACAAGACATGGGATTTAGCATTGAAAATGAACATTTGGCGATGCTATTAAGTAATAAACTCGCTGAACTTGAGGCTGAACAACGACCCAAAAAAATAATTGTGTATTGTAAACAGCATGATTGGGTCAAACAACTGGGTGATATTGACGTGGCTATTGAAATCCAACAATATCAGCAACCACTGCTCAACCTCTTTACGCAAGGTTTGCATACGGCTCCCAGTAATATAAATTTATTACAAACGCCTTACACACTAACAAATAAGCATTACACCGAAACTCGAAAACGTTGGTATTGGGCGGGTTGTGCATTGTTAACATTTTGCAGTATATGGTTGTTAACATCGATTATTCAATGGAGTATA
>JAESTO010000075.1 GCA_016763565.1 Gammaproteobacteria bacterium
CTACGCATTAAAAAACGTTTATATGACTCCCCACGTTTTCTTAAGGCGTGTGTGTGGTTATCGCCCATTGGTTTTGTCGCTATTATCGCTGGTTGGTTTACTGCAGAAACCGGTCGACAGCCTTGGGTAATTTATGGCTTGTTGCGCACCAGCGAAGCGGCTTCACACATTAAATTAGCCAATGTATTAACCTCATTTCTGTTGATTATTGTTGTTTATGGCATTGTCTTTGGCATATTTTATTTTCATTATCTCAAGAAAATTTTAAACGCTGGGCCACAAATTGATACGATTGATCAGCAACCCTTTGCTTACCTTGGCGCAGCACAACCACAGGAGAAAAACTAATGCACTGGTTACCACTTATTTGGATTGGCATTATTGGTTTTGGCATTATCATGTATCTTATCCTCGATGGATTTACCTTAGGGACAGGTATGATGATGCCATTTTTATCCACACATGAACGTAACTTGGCAATGAGTGCTATTCTACCAACCTGGGATGGTAATCAAACGTGGTTAGTCTTGGGTGCAGCAACATTATATGGTGCTTTTCCCATTGCTTTTAGCACTATTTTACCTATACTATATTTACCCCTTATTCTCATGGTGATCGCACTGTTATTTCGTGGCGTTGTCTTTGAATTTCGCTTGAAATCTACCAAGGGTGTTAAACATTGGGATATGGCCTTTATTATTGCATCACTAACCGTAACCTTTATTCAAGGTTTAATATTAGGTAATACCGTTGAAGGTTTTCCACTGATGCCCAATGTAACGGTACCACCCGATAACAATTTTTTAACCCCTTTTAGCCTATTCACTGCCATAAGCCTAGTCTTTGGTTATAGTTTATTAGGTTCAACACGGCTAATTTTAAAAACCGAAGGCGCATTGCAACAAAAAATGTATCGTGTTGCTAAAGTGTGTGCGATTGCTTTAGCGATTGCCATGATAGTTGTCAGCTTATGGACACCGCTATTACGTGACAATATTGCTGCTCGTTGGTTTGATCCACGCTATCAATATTATTTAGCCATATTGCCAACCATAACGGGGGGTTTATTTTATGGCTTGTTTTATTTATTGTTTAGACATCGTGGTGAAGCA
Organism: Gammaproteobacteria bacterium; assembly: GCA_016763565.1. Next base: position 1,113 of record JAESTO010000075.1, read on the forward strand.
TCACCTTATTGGTTGAGTGTGGCATTATTTGTCTGCGCTTATATAGGTTTTATTATCAGCATTTTTCCTTATATTGTTCCTTACCATATCACCATTTTCCAAGCAGCAGCCCCCGATAATACCCTAAAATTTTTACTCGTTGGCGGCGTAATTATGCTGCCTTTATTGTTAATTTATACCGGTTATTCGTATCATATTTTCAAAGGAAAAGTAAAAGATGTTATTCATTATTAACACGTGGTTTAATAAACTGACGAAGTCTACAAATCAATGGTTTTGGTTTGTGTCATTATACTTTGTCAGTATACTCACAGTGGGTGCCGTATCATTTAGCCTACGTTGGTTAGTACACTTGTTGATAGCCAAGTAACGTAGCATGCGACATTAAGGGCTTCATTCGAATCACAGACCGGTAAATGAATAAAGTCTAAGAATCAATAGCCTAGATTAATATAAGATTTGGCGCATTAAAAATTTTCTTATCTAATAAGCCTTCCGAATGACCTAAGATAACGGCACCACTAGCATCGATGCTCGTGTTTGTAACCGTTGATAACTGATCAATACCGCAACGATCGAGCCCAATAAAAATACCTAATAATTCTGGCGGTAAACTTAATGATTGCCATACCAACGCCAACGTAAATATCCCAGCACCGGGTGTCCCTGACGCGCTAATGGCACCTAATATACAAATCGTTAAAATCTTTGTTAAATCTAAAACGGTAATACTGTGACCCGTGGCATGCAATGCGGCAATCGCACAAATACTTAACCAACTACACAAACCTGTCAGACTAATCGTAGCAGCTACCGACATAAAAAAACCACTTACTTTATGATCGACGCCCATCCGTCTTTCTGCCGTGCGTAAATTAACCGGCAAAGTTGCTAAACTGGAGCTAGTACTCACCGCAGTTAATATAACAGGGTAAAGATTTCTTAAAAATTGCAAAGGATTAACCCGACAAATTATTGATACCAGCATGGTTGCAACAATAAAAATTACGAGAAACGACGAAAAAATTATCAGTAGTACACTAGCAAATTGTTGTACCGTGTCTATACCGGTTTCAGCAATAGTCCCCCCTAAAATAACAAACACACCGATGGGCGCAAATTTCATGACTATTTGCATAATTTGTATAAATACTGTACCAAATGACTGAATAACCAAACGTGTTGCTTTAGCTTTGCGACCAATTAAGTTCGCACAAAAACCGAAAAGTACCGCAAAGAAAATAATGCCCAATAAGTTATTCTTGGCGAAAGCTTGTACTGCACTACGAGGAATAATAGATTTTAATAAATGAATAACTTGGTTATCACTAGTTATGTGTTGGATTACTTGAGGATGCGTAGAATGTTTCAATAATTCAGTAATGGGCAAACCTGCACCAACATTAAAGACTAATGCAATGGAAATGGCAATAGCAACACCAATGGCCATCGAAGCAATATAAATAATACCCGCTTTACCGGCTAGTTTACCAACTGAACGATTGGAATGAGACAGTGACATCACACCAGTAGCCACCGAGCAAAATACTAACGGGCCCACAATTAATAAAATAGCATTGACCCATAACTTGCCCACGATAGCCAAATCCAACATCGGTTTACCAATAGTTGCACCAGCAATAACACCACCGGCTAAACCAATGACGATCCAAATAGGTTGTGGTAAATTCCAAATTTTTTTAATCAAATTAAGCATAACTAATGTACCTCATCAGCAAATAATTCAAAGGTGTCTGAATAAATATACTGTGGTTTTAATCCTTGTTTTAAAAAAGTTTTTTGTGCCGTCAATACCATATCGGGTGGCCCACTGACATAAACTTGAAATTCTGACAAGTCATTATGATCACTTAATACCGCATCATGCACCAAACCAGTTTTTCCTTGCCACGCATCATTTGCTTCAGACACCACAGGAATGTATTGAAAATTAGGGATGTTTTTCGCCCAACGATCTATCAATTCTTGCAAATAATATTGTTGTGACGTTTTAACCCCCCAATATAAAAATATTTTTCGTTGATCGTTCTGCATTAAAGCTTGCTCAATAAGGGCTTTAATTGGCACAAAACCTGTGCCACCGGCAACGAAAATAAAAGGCAAATTAGGTTCTTGACGATAAATAACCTTGCCGTAAGGTGCTTTGATTTTTAAAACACCTTGCTGTTTTGCTTGCGCAAAAATTTCTTTTAAGTATTCATTGCGCTCATTGAGACGAATATGTAACTCAATACCCTCTTCACCCTCAACAGGC
>JAESTO010000076.1 GCA_016763565.1 Gammaproteobacteria bacterium
ATCGCCGGCTAAAATTGCGGTGGCTTCATCAAAGGCTTTATGGCAGGTCGGTTTGCCACGGCGCAAATCATCGTCATCCATTGCGGGTAAATCGTCGTGAATTAAGGAGTAGCAGTGAATAAGTTCAACCGCACATGCTGGCCCATCGAGCAAGCTGATATCCGTGTTTAATGCTTCACCAATAGCATAAATCAATAATGGTCGTATACGTTTGCCACCATTCAATGTTGAGTAATGCAAGGCTTGATGCAATAATTTGGGTCTATCGTCAACGTTAGGCAGCCATTTTTTTAAGCTTGCCACAGCACGAGATTGATGGGTAGTAACGAAATGGCGGAATGTAGCGTTATCTTGCACGGCGATCAACATAATTGATTAAAATCACAAGTATAACGTTAATATGAAAAAGGATAAAGGTGGCATTCAGCCGCCAGAATTTCCTAGCTAAGGACCTTACTGATAATAGAATCAAGAGGTGCTTTTTCCATCATCATTTTTTTCATTAAATGCGGTTAATTTTTCTCGCCTTGCTTACTTAACAAAATTTGCACTTTCTGTTCGGCACTTTTTAATGTTTGTTGGCATTCATTAGCTAATTTAATGCCTTGTTCAAATTCGCTAAGTGCTGATTCTAAAGGCAGTTCATCGGACTCTATTTTTTCAACAATAGACTCTAATTTCTTCAGTGATGTCGCAAAGCTAGGCGTGGTTTTTTTTGGCATATTGTTTTGCCTCATTAATAAAAGTACGCAATTATAGCTGATTTTATTATATAATACGGCAAAATTTTTAAGAGAATAAAGTATGGCACAAAAAACTCCTTTTTATCAACAACATCAACAAGCTGGCGCTAAGTTGGTTGACTTTGCGGGTTGGCAAATGCCATTACACTATGGGTCACAAATTGCGGAACATCATTACGTACGCAATGATGCCGGTATGTTTGATGTATCACATATGACAATTGTCGACATAAAAGGTGAACAAGCAAAAGCTTATTTGCAGTATTTATTGGCTAATAATGTGGCTAAATTAAAAATGGCAGGTAAAGCTTTGTATAGTTGTATGCTCAACGAACACGGTGGCGTGGTCGATGATTTAATCGCCTATTATTTTGCAGATGATCATTATCGTTTAGTTGTGAACTCGGCTACCCGAGAAAAAGATTTAGTGTGGTTACAGCAACATGCACAAAATTTTACAGTGGCATTACAAGAACAGCAAGCTTTAGCCATTTTGGCAGTGCAAGGCCCACAAGCTATTACTAAGTTGAAAGCCATTTTTTCCCCTATAGAGCAAGCTCAAATTGATGCGCTAAAACCCTTTACTAGTCTTACGCTAGGAGAGGTATTTATTGCTCGTACCGGTTATACCGGTGAAGAGGGTGTGGAAATAATATTGCCAAGTAAGCAAGCGAGTGAACTATGGCAACAACTATTGGCACTAGACGTTAAGCCATGTGGCTTAGCTGCACGTGATACTTTACGCCTAGAGGCGGGTATGAATTTATACGGTAATGACATGGATGAGGCTACGTCACCTTTGGACTCTGGTCTAGCATGGACCGTTTCTTTTAAAGATGAAGCCCGTAATTTTATCGGGAAATCAGCACTGCTTGCCCAGAAAAAACGCGGAGTTAACCGACGATTAGTTGGCTTGGTATTAGAAGATCGTGGTATTATGCGTCGCGGCTACAAAGTGATGAATAAGGGTAGTGAGGGTGAAATTACTAGTGGTATTTTTTCACCAACATTGCAAAAATCTATTGCATTTGCGCGAATCCCTGCTACCATTCAGCATGCATGTTTCGTTGAGATTCGTGGCAAACAAATTCCCGCGAAAATAGTGACACTACCTTTTGTAAGGGAAGGCCAACCAGTTTATAAAGCAATAGCGAGATCTTTATTATGAGCAATGTTCCTAGCGATTTATATTACACACAATCACATGAGTGGGTCAGTATCGAAGACGGTATTGCGACCATCGGTATTACTGAGCACGCGCAAGAATTATTGGGTGATATGGTATTTATTGAATTACCCGACGTAGGCGCAATATTGCATACGGGTGAAGAAGCCAGTGTTGTTGAATCAGTTAAAGCTGCTTCTGATGTATATTCACCCGTTTCTGGTGAAGTGACCGAAGTTAATGAAGCCTTAGTCGATAACCCGGGCGTAGTCAATAATGATTCTTTTAATGATGGTTGGTTATTTAAAATAAAATTAGATGATGTTGACAGTGTTGATGATTTACTCGATGCCGATGCTTATCGCGATATTATTGAAACTGACGAACACTAAAGTTAATAAGAAACAAGAAAACAATATGCCATTTATTCCCCACACCGAACAAGAAGCACAACAAATGCTTGACATCATCGGGGTAGCTAAACTCGATGATTTATTTGATGAAATTCCTAGTGATTTACGCATTGACGATTTGCCCGATATTTCGCAGGGCTTAAGCGAATTAGCCTTAACACAACATGCTAAAGAACTTGCCGCACAAGATAAGAGTAAATTGAACTTTATTGGTGCAGGCGCTTACGAACATCATATTCCTGCTGTCGTATGGGAAATTGCTGGTCGCGGAGAATTTCTCACCGCTTATACGCCTTACCAAGCAGAGGCCAGCCAAGGGACCTTGCAATTGCTCTACGAATTTCAAACCATGATGGCCAATTTAATGAGCATGGATGTGTCAAATACCTCGTTATATGACGGTGCTTCCGGTTTGGCAGAAGCTATTCTCATGGCGGTTCGTGCTAATCGCCACGCAAAATCCAAACGCATTTTATTTGCTGGTACGGTTAATCCTAATTATCGGCGTGTCGTAAATACGATTATTAAACAACAACATATCGAATTAATTGAATTGCCATTTGATCCACAAAGTGGACATATTACAGAACAACATTTATCAGCATTTGATAACGAGGAATTTGCGGCTATAGTCATTCCACAGCCCAATTTTTTCGGTACACTAGAGGATGCTGATACCTTAACCAATTGGGCACATCACAAAAAACTTTTGGTGATCGGCGTAGTTAATCCCCTAGCAATGGCCCTGATTAAAGAACCGGGTCAGTGGGGTGAGCAAGGCGCTGATATTGTTTGTGGTGAATTGCAACCGTTGGGTATTCCCTTAGCATCGGGTGGCCCTTATGCGGGTTTCTTATGTTGTAAACAAGCATTCGTTCGGCAAATGCCTGGGCGTATTATTGGTCGTACGGTGGATTTACAAGGGCGCGAAGGCTTTACACTGACCTTGCAGGCGCGAGAACAACATATTCGTCGTGGTAAAGCAACATCTAATATTTGCACCAATCAAGGTTTATTAGTGACTGCAGCTACTATTTATATGAGTGTAATGGGGCCGGCGGGTTTGTACCATACAGCAGCAGTCAGTCATGCGAACACGCAGCAGTTAGTCGAAAAACTAACGCAAATTCCTGGTGTAGCACACGCTTTTATAAGACCTTATTTTCACGAGGTTGTATTACGTTTTAATCAACCCGTTAGCGAAGTGCTCGCGGCATTATCCGCAGAAGACATTCAAGGCGGTTTCAATTTAACTGACGATTTTCCACAATTAGGCGAATGTTTATTAGTTTGTGTAACGGAAGTTAAAACAGCCGCTAATCTGCATATGTATGCTGAAAAATTGGCGGTCATTCTTCAAAGGTTGCAAGCGCAATCTAAACATATCCAGCAAGCGGAGTCTGCTACATGTTAATTTTCCAACATTCACAAGCAGGGCGTCGTGCGGGCGCGCAAGTGCCACATCATACCGCTGGTATCAGTGATATTCCGCCACAATTTTTACGTGTTGATAAACCGCATTTGCCTGAAGTATCTGAACTACAAGTTGTTCGCCATTACACTAATTTATCACGCAAAAACTTCTCTATCGATACGCATTTTTATCCGCTAGGTTCTTGCACGATGAAATATAATCCGCGTGGTGTGCATCGCTTAGCGTCATTGCCAGAATTTTTAGCACGTCACCCGCTAGCTGATTTATCTCATAGCCAGGGCTACATGCATTGCGTTTATGAATTACAAAATATGCTTGGACATATCACGGGTATGGCCGGTGTCTCATTAGCGCCAATGGCGGGTGCTCAAGGTGAGTTTGTTGGTGCGGCAATGATTCGTGCTTATCACGATGCGCGTAATGATCAAGCGCGCAATGAGATAATTGTGCCGGATGCCGCTCATGGCACCAATCCTGCTTCAGCCGTTATGTGTGGTTATAAAATAAGAGAAATTCATACCAAAGCTGATGGTGATATCGATATTGATGAATTGCGTACGATGGTAGGTCCACAAACGGCGGGTATTATGTTAACTAACCCATCAACCGTCGGGGTATTCGAGCGAAAAATTCAAGAAATAGCAAAAATAGTGCATCAGGCAGGTGGGTTGCTTTATTATGATGGTGCTAATCTCAACGCTATTTTAGGCCAATGTCGGCCAGGCGATATGGGTTTTGATGTCATGCACATTAATTTGCATAAAACATTTGCTACACCACATGGTGGCGGTGGACCCGGTGGTGGACCTGTTGCATTTTGTGAGCGTTTACTTCCTTACGCTCCCATACCCATGGTCGATAAAAAAAATGCTAGTTATGTTTGGCTAAGTGAAATAGAATGTCCACATAGTATTGGGCGTTTATCCAACTTTATGGGTAATGCCGGTATTATTTTACGTGCCTATCTTTATACACGTTTATTAGGACGTGAAGGTCTGCGGCGCGTTGGGCAATATGCCACGTTGAATGCTAATTATATGATGAAACGCTTGCAGCAAGCGGGTTTTACTTTAGCTTATCCACAACGCCGTGCTTCGCATGAATTTATTATTACATTGAAACCTCAAACCAAGGCGCATGGTGTTACTGCCACAGATTTTGCTAAACGTTTGTTGGATTATGATTTTCATGCGCCAACTATTTATTTTCCATTGCTTATTCCCGAATGCATGTTGATTGAGCCAACGGAAACTGAGAGCAAGCAAGAAATAGATGCGTTTGTTGATGCGATGATTTCTATTAAAAAAGAAGCTGAAACTAATCCGGA
>JAESTO010000077.1 GCA_016763565.1 Gammaproteobacteria bacterium
CACATCAGCAGCCGAAAAATAATAACCCCCGCCATAAATTGTCAACCCCCTTAACCAAGACACGTCCCAGCCTATTTCACTGTTAACACCCGCTAAAGCTTTTTCGCGGCCATCGTGATACACGATATTCTGTGAACCATTTTGCTGATCATTATTGACTACATGTGCTTGATTCCAAATTGCAACTGATTTTTCTGTGTTACCTACGGGTAAATACCCATTCACCCGCAATGACCAATGCGTATTACGTATTTCACCACCCAGCGTAATTTGTTTAAAAAGATTTTTTTGCCGACTACGTTTAAGATCATAAAAGCCATACACCCCCCATAACCACGTATTAGCTAAATTCATTTGCCGATAACCCAAACCAAAATTACCTTCGAGCTGCGTACCACTGTGTGAAATACCACGCACATCAATAAATAACAACGTATTATTGGTTTGTACGCTCGGCATAAATAAATCGATGGCTCCCAATAAATGATGACTATTTTGGTAAAAACCGCCCAGCGTAATATGTGGGCGATACACCCTGTGTATCGGCTGAATGGTGTTGTGTAATAAATACGCTGTGCCAGCAGTGAGCGGATTGGCCGGTAATAAAATCGTGAAACTGCACGCTAGTAAGATATTGCGCACATATGTTTTGTGAGTCAGCAGCAGCATATAAATCTTTCCAATTAATAATTAATTGCATTATTTTATATGTTTAATGATGCAATAGCAATAGGTATTGCTACATTAAATCTAAATACAAATTTAATTGTTTTGAACAAATAACCGCCTTATTTATAACGCGTTTCAAATACAGTTTGCCTTCCCCTGGATATCCGCAGAACTGGAATCCAGCAAATCATTTTTATTGATGGAAGAAAAAGCGTCGTACATAGCTTTCTTAAAGCATTGTTGGCAACGAGCAACACCTACAAGCGCACTTTTTTTGAGCTACAATATGGCGTTTTATTCTCGCTTATAAAACGAAGTCAGATCAATGATTAACATGTACTGTTGACAGTGTCTGCTTCTGTCAATTAGCTTTTATTGATTATCAAGATAGGGCTGGGCAAAATATATCCAAGTATTGTCATTGCTAACTTTTATCAAAAAATAACTTGACTATTTATTCTTAATCGTATATCGTCTATCAACGATGAAAAAGCCCCCGGTCAATAAACGATGCGAAACTATTGCTGAACTGTGCAAAGCCATAGCGCATCCAGCGCGCATACAAATCATAGAATTTTTATTAGAAAAACAAGCGATAACAAAAACCTGTTGCTGTGGTGAAATTGTCAATTGCTTACCCTTAGCACAAGCAACCGTCTCTCAACATTTAAAAATACTCACTGAAACCCATGTATTGAATGTAAAAGAAGAAGGCTTAAAGCGTTGCTACTGCTTAAATCCAAAAACATTAGGGCCACTTACAGCATGGCTTAAACAACTCAACTAGGTATCCATTATGTCAACCCAGAACACCTTTATCAGTCGATTTGTTGCACGTCCTTCTTACGCCTGGATCGTATGGGCTGTTGCCGCATTATTTTATTCTTACGAATTTTTTTTGCGCATTTCACCGGGAGTAATGACCAGTGAACTGATGCATACCTTTCTTGTTGATGCAACCACACTGGGTGTGCTATCAGGCTTTTATTATTACGCTTATGCCAGTATGCAAATTCCTGTGGGCATCTTACTTGACCGCTTTGGCATTAAACGTTTGCTAAGTATCGCCGTATTATTTGTCACCCTAGGTTGCGTGTTGTTTTCTACTGCTCAACAATTATGGGTAGCAGAACTAGGACGTGTTTTAATGGGCCTCGGTTCAGCCTTTTCATTTATCGGTTGTTTAAAATTAATTTCTAATTGGTTTGACGCAAAAAAATTGGCGATGGTTATCGGCTTAACCAATACCTTAGGCGTCATGGGTGCTATCAATGGCGAAGCACCGCTGGCACTATTGGTTGATAATATAGGCTGGCGTCAAGTCATGTTTGTGGCGGCTATTGTTGGCATTGTTATTGTCGCGCTAGTCAGCGTACTCATTTACGATCGCCCACCTTCGCCACTGGCTAATCTTCGCCAAGATAAGACCCAACCGCAACATTTTTGGGATGGTATCGTTAACGTGATAAAAAGCCGGCGTACTTGGTTGGTCGCTATTGTTGGTGGCTTAATGGTTGCACCCGTTTCAGCCTTTACAGAATTATGGAGTGTACCGTTTCTACAGTTAGAACATCATGTTGCAAAACCACAAGCGGCTTTGTTAGCATCCCTTATGTTTGTCGGCATTGCCGTTGGTGGCCCAGTGCACGGTTTAATTTCCGGACGTTTAGGTCGACGAAAACCGGTAATATGGTTAGGTGCATTAGGTGCATTATTATGCTTAAGCAGTATTATTTATTTACCTATCAATAATATCATCGTGTTAACTGGATTATTATTTCTATTTGGTTTTTTCACCAGCAGTATGTTATTGTGTTTCGCTATCAATACTGAATTTCAACCAAGCTGGGCAACCGGTGTCACGGTTGGCTTTACCAACATGTTGGTGATGCTAGGCGGCACTCTTTTCCAACCCTTGGTTGGTTATTTACTGGATAACCAATGGCACGGTAAATTACTCGCGGGTACCCGGGTATTTTCTTTGCATGATTATCAATTAGCATTATCATTACTACCCTTATGTTTAATTGCTGCGTTGATTGTTATTCCCTTTATTCGTGAAACTTTTTGCCATAGTTTTGTAGGAGAAAAATGCCAATGAATCATTATCAACAAACAACTTTTTTAAAAAGTGTCGTGCAATTGACCCAATTGCCTGCTGGTGAAGAGCGTATTGAAATTGCTTTTGCTGGCCGTTCCAATGCAGGAAAATCAAGTGCAATTAATACCATTTGCGCACAAAAAAAATTAGTCAAAACCAGCAAGACGCCGGGAAGAACGCGAGAAATTAATTTATTTCCTATCAGTACAAAAGATAATGAACAACGTTGTTTAGTGGATTTACCCGGTTATGGTTATGCCAAAGTAGCTAAGTCTATGCGTAACGCTTGGCAAAAAACCTTAAGTAAATATTTGCAAACCCGTCAATGCTTAACCGGTTTAGTATTAGTCATGGATATTCGCCATCCCTTAACCGAGCATGATGAATCTATGCTAAATTGGGCAATCCAAGGCGATTTGCGTATACACATTTTGTTAAGCAAAGCCGATAAATTAAAAAAAGGCCCAGCAAAAAATACGTTGTTAACGGTGCAACAACGCATTGTCGATTATGGCGATCAAGCCAGCGTACAACTATTTTCATCCTTAAAAAATACCGGTGTAACCGAAGCAAGAAATAAACTTGATCAATGGTTTAATTTTATTACTGCTTAATCTGTCTAGTCACAACGAACCAAGAACCTAACCAACCTAACGCGATACTAAACATTAATAAATTAAACATGCTACTGCTATCCATGCCATGAAGAGAAAATTGACTCTGATAAAGTAATGCTACATGTTGCACAGCTGGTTGCAACCACGCAATACAAAGGCTCAATAATAGAATTGCCATTATCCCAGCAGCAAAGCCATACAACACCCCTGAATATAAAAAAGGGCGACGCATAAATGCACTGCTAGCACCGACAAGTTTCATGACACGAATTTCTTGATGGTATTTTTGTAATGCTAAACGTACTGTGTTAGCAATAATTAACACCACCGTTAATGCTAGCAAAATAAATAAACCACTAACAAAGGTTGTTCCCAATGCGAGCAACGCAAATAAACGTTTCACCCATTGCAAATCAATTTGTACACTTGCTATATTAGGCAACAAAGCTAACTGAGCACGTAACTGTGCTAATAGCACGGGGTTATGTTCACTAGGTTCTACAACAATAACGCCTGGCAAAGGATTGCTAGCCAAACCTTCCAGCACTTTGCCTAAATCACTTACTTGTTGAAATTCTTCTAACCCTTGTTGTGGTGAGATATAGCGTGCATGCAATACGCCTATTTGATGATTAACACGTTTTAATATTTGTTGAGCTTGCTGCGATGTCACACCAGTGCGTAAATAAATTGACATATTATTATTAACATTCAAATTTTTGGTGGCATGTTGCACATTGCCTAAAATTAATAACAATCCTGCTGGCAACATCAATGCGATACTTAACACGGCTAAGGTCATTAGTGTTGCTAATGGTGCACGGCTTAATTGCCGAAAACCGTGCAATAATGCATGCAAATGATGCGCACCATAAACGCGTAAATTGAGGCGAGAAAATATCGGGGATGATCTATGCAGCATTATTTTTCCTCCGATCATTATCACTAATAATTTTACCTTGTTCAATACCCACGACACGATATTTGCTGCAGTCAATAAGTTCAACATCATGTGTCACAATCAATACGCTGGTGCCTATTTGGTTAAATTCAGCAAATAGGTTAAGTATTTCTTTTGACAAATCAGGATCTAAATTTCCGGTAGGTTCATCAGCCAATAACAAGGCTGGACGATTCACAATGGCGCGTGCTAAACCAACACGTTGCTGTTCTCCGGTAGAGAGTTCTAATGCTAACGATTGTATTTTGCTTAGTAAGCTGACTTTGTCTAAGGAGGCTTGCACACGCTTTTTAATATCAACTTGTCGATAACCGGCAATAATTAACGGCAATGCGACATTGGCAAACACTGTTGCTCAGCTAACAAATGTGGCTCTTGCAGTACAACACCAATATTGCGACGAAATAAGGGAATATGTTTAGCTTTAATCGTCATCAAGTCAATACCATTGACTAGTACTTGACCGCGCGTAGCAACTTCTAACAAACCAGCAATTTTTAAAAAAGTACTTTTTCCAGCACCTGAATGACCAACTAAAAAAGCCATTTCACCCTGTGATAAATGAAAATCAATACGGCTTAAGCCTTCATAACCATTGGTATATTTTTTAGTAACATGGGTAAAATCAATCATTACTGGCATCACTAAATAAGGCATTAACGAAATCATGGGCAGAAAATATTTGCAAGTCATCAATCGCCTCTCCCACACCAATAAAACGGATGGGCAGCCCTGAGTGTTTAGCAATAGCGAATACAATCCCACCTTTCGCGGTGCCATCTAATTTGGTTAAGGTGATACCCGTAACACCAATCGCTTGACGAAAATGTTTCACTTGTTGCAAAGCATTCTGACCAATACCCGCATCTAACACTAACATCACTTCATGGGGTGCTGTCTCATCAAGTTTAGCAATGACACGCCGTACTTTGCTAAGCTCAGCCATTAGGTGATCTTGGGTGTGCAAACGCCCGGCGGTATCGGCAATCACTACATCAAAGCCTTTGGCTTGTGCCGAATGCACTGCATCATAAATAACTGCTGCACTATCCGCATTGTCGCCTTGGGCCATCACGGGGATGTTATTGCGCTCGCCCCACACTTGTAATTGTTCTACTGCCGCGGCACGAAAGGTATCACCCGCTGCTAGCATCACTTTCTTACCCTGTTGCTGTAAACGTTTAGCTAATTTACCAATGGTCGTGGTTTTACCCGCCCCGTTAATGCCCACCATTAAAATAACATACGGTTGATGTTTGGCATCAATGGTTAACGCTTGCTGACTGGGTAATAGAATATCGGTTAATTGTTGTTGCAAATTAGCAAACAAAACCTGTGGATCGTGCAAGGCTTTACGTGCTACTTGCTTGGTTAAATCTGCCATGATTTGTTGAGTGGCATCAACACCGACATCGGCTAACAATAACTGGGTTTCCAATTCTTCTAATAAATCATCGTCGATGACTTTTTTGCCTAATACTAACGTGGCCACTCCGGTGCTTAAATTACCACGAGTGCGGCTCAAACTATTTTTTAAACGGGTAAATAAGGTTTTTTTGCTACTCACGGGGGGAGAAGAAATAGCGGATAATTGCTCAGCTGAAGAGCTGTCTTGCTTGGTTGCGCTTTTCTTAAAAAATTTTAACATAAAAAAATCCAATAAAATTGCCTGATTATAACAAGTTGCTCATTGTTTTGTTATAATCTGCAAAACTTACTACAGGCCCACTATGACCAACCTCACTGGTGAATTTCTTGGCACATTAGTTCTCGTCGTATTCGGCGGGGGCGTGGTCGCTAATGTGCTGCTAAAACAGTCTAAAGGCTACCATGCCGGTTGGCTAACCGTTGCTACCGGTTGGTTTATTGCCGTCACTATGGGGGTATTTGTAGCTCAATCTGCAGGCGCACCTAATGCCGATATCAACCCCGCAATTAGCTTAGCAAAATATTGCTTAGGCATAGCTTATAACTATCCACAATTACTCATTACCATCATCGCCCAAATCGCCGGTGGCTTCACTGGTGCAGTCATTGTCTGGCTCGCCTATTTACCCCATTGGCGAGTCACTGACGATCCCATCGATAAACTTAGCGTGTTTTGCACAGTACCTGCTATTCGTCACTACCCTAGTAATACGCTCACAGAGGTAATTGGCACCACCATGCTAGTCATAGGTGTCGGCGCTATTTTTGGCCACGCAACTAGCCATCATCCTGCTAGCGGCTTAGGACCTTACTTAATTGGTGTACTAGTCTGGGGCATTGGCATATCATTAGGGGGGCCAACCGGTTATGCCATTAACCCCGCACGTGACTTAGGCCCACGCTTAGCCCACGCGCTGTTACCCATTGCCGGTAAAGGTTCATCCGATTGGGCTTATGCCTGGGTGCCTATTGTCGGCCCCTTATTAGGTGCCCTACTGGGCGCTATTATTTGGCACACTATTTTTCACTAATAATGAGGAAATATAAATGATTAAAACCATGAAACATAATATGCTTTTTATTGCTATTGCTGGCCCTTCCGCTTCAGGAAAAAGTCTATTAGCAAGCACTATCGTCGAAGAGTTAGGCTCCAACCAAGTCATTATTATTTCTGAAGATTCCTATTATAGAGATCGTAATAATTTATCATTTGAGCAACGAGAAAAAATCAACTATGATCACCCTGACGCTTTTGATCGCGAATTGATGTATGAACAACTCTCACAATTACAAAATGGTAAAACAGTTCACGTACCCGTTTATGATTATGTACAACATACCCGCTCGAATCAAACCCGCACCATCGGTCAACATCGCATCATTGTCTTAGAGGGTATTTTGCTGCTCGACGATGCTAAATTACGTGAGTTAGTCGACATCAATATTTTTATGGATACCCCCCTCGACACCTGCTTAATTCGTCGCTTACGCCGTGATGTTAAAGAACGTGATCGTACCTTGGACTCAGTGCTAGGACAATATGAAACTACGGTCCGTCCGATGTATTATCAATTCATTGAACCATCGAAACGTTATGCTGATATTATCGTGCCTCATGGTGGAAAAAACCGTATTGCTATTGAGGTGATTAAAGCACAAATGAGAGAGTTATTAGAAAATTAACTTTAAAAAATGGATAAACCCATTTTTTAAATAGATGAGTATAAAAGCAGCATCAGCAAAAAA
>JAESTO010000078.1 GCA_016763565.1 Gammaproteobacteria bacterium
ACCTTTAACGGCATTACATGCTGATAATAATATCAACATACTACTCATAGCGATAACAGATAATAATTTCATTATTTTTTGCATGATAAATACGCTACACATTACATAAAATTTTATTGATTTTTAACAATTCCATATCTGAAAATTGCCGAGCGACCGCTGTTGGATCAGGAAAGTCTGCTAATAATAATTGACCTTGCTTAATAACTAGCATTTTTTGTGTCTGTCCCTGTTGTAGTGCATGCACGGCCCGCGCACCCATTAAAGAGCCAATTTTACGATCTTCAACAGAAGGAGTACCACCGCGTTGTGTATGTCCTAAAACACATACTTTATATTCTTCATGTAAACGCTGTTGTAATTGTTCGGCGATAGCAAAGCTATGACCAGGATTATCAGCTTCAGCAACGACAATAATAGAGCCCAATTTTGTGTTATGTGCCTTATTCATGGCAATACGTGCTGCTAAGTCATCGATAGATAAAGGAATTTCAGGGATCAAAATGAATTCTGCGCCACCCGCAATACCAACATCAACGGCTAAGAAACCTGAAGCTCGACCCATCACTTCGACTAAAAAATTACGATTATGACTAAAGGCAGTATCTCGAATTTTATCAATGGCATTGACGGCTGTATTACGTGCCGTATTAAAACCAATGGTATATTCTGTGCCGGCAATATCATTATCAATGGTACAAGGCACACCAATGACTCGCGGACCACCTTCACGTTCAAGCAGAGTAGCGCCGCGAAAACTACCATCACCACCGAGTACTACCATGGCGTCAATATTGTATTGTGCTAACTTAGCACGCGCTTGATCACGTGTAGTTTTCTCTTTAAATTTCTCATAGCGTGCTGACTGTAAAATTGTGCCACCACGTTGAATACAATTAGAAACAAAATGGCTATCTAACAAAAATGGCTCTTGCTCAACAATACCTTGATAACCCATACGGCAACCATAAATTTCAATACCTTCGTAAATTGCAGTACGCACCACGGCACGAATAACAGCATTCATGCCTGGCGCATCGCCACCAGAGGTAATAACTAATAATTTGTTGATCTTAAATGACATTGTTTGAGTCTATGCTTTAATCATGTTTGATGAGTGAAAATAAGTTATGCATTAATACTTACTCGTCCTACTAATCTTTGTGAGATTATTCATATAGGGTTGTAATATCACCGGAATATCAATACTGCCATCTTCACATTGGTAGTTTTCCATAATAGCAACAAGGGTACGACCAACAGCTAAACCTGAACCATTTAAGGTGTGCACTAATTCGGTTTTTTTCGTGTGTGGATTGCGCCAGCGCGCTTGCATACGCCGCGCTTGAAAAGCCTCCATGTTGCTACACGATGAAATTTCTCGATAAGCATCTTGGCTAGGCAACCATACTTCAATATCATAGGTTTTTGCTGCAGTAAATCCTAAATCACCACTGCATAATGTCACCACACGATAGGGCAACTGCAATTTTTGCAAAATAATTTCTGCATGGCCGACGAGCTCTTCTAACGCTGCATAGGATTTTTCTGGCGAAACAATTTGTACCATTTCAACTTTTTCAAATTGATGTTGACGAATCATACCCCGTGTATCTTTACCATAGGAACCCGCCTCACGACGAAAACAGGGGGTATGTGCCGTGAATTTTAAGGGTAATTGTTTAGCATCAATAATTTCATCGCGTACTAAATTGGCTAAGGGCACTTCTGCGGTGGGAATTAATGCATACTGTTGCCCTTCAATAAAAAAGGCATCATCAGCAAACTTAGGTAATTGTCCGGTGCCATATAGACTATCTTTATTCACTAAGTAAGGCACGTAGATTTCTTGATAATCATGCTGTAAGGTATGAGTATCCAGCATAAATTGAATTAAAGCCCGGTGTAACCGCGCAAGCTGTTGGCGCAATATAACAAAACGACTACCCGCAATTTTAGTCGCACAAGCAAAATCCATATTATCCAGTGCTTCGCCTAAATCAACATGATCCTTTGGCGTAAACATAAATGTTTTAACATCGCCCCAACGACGTTCCTCACGATTATCATGTTCATTGCGTCCATAAGGAACCGTTTCATGCGGGATATTTGGTACGTCAAGATAAATCGCTTGCAGTTGATCTTTGACCGTTGACAAAGTAACTTCTGTCGCTTTTAACTGTTCATTAAATTGATTGACTTGAGCAATAATAGTATTAACATCTTCACCCTTTGCTTTGGCTATGCCAATATTTTTAGATAACTGATTACGTTGTTGCTGCAATTCTTGTACGCTAACCTGTAATGTTTTACGCTGTTCTTCTAATTCTGTAATTTTTATAACATCCAAAACAACATCACGTTTTTTTAATTGTTGTATAGTTTTCTGAAGTTCATCCCGAAAACATTGGTTATCTAGCATTAGGCAACATCCTGTTTAATCAAACCCAACTCAACTAAACGTTCGTGTAAGTACGTTTTAGCTGTATGGCGTTCTGATAGAACTACATCATCTTGCGGATGTAAAAATAAGGGGCAAGACATACGTGATTTTTTAGCTGATTCGCCAAAAGGATTTAATACCCGATGGGTTGTCGAGCAATAGTAGCCATCTGAGCATTCTTGTAACATATCACCAGCATTGATAACTAAATTCCCTGGGTCACAAGGTACATCGTACCATTCACCATTAGTATCTTGGGCCTGCAAACCACTTTGTGTAGCCGCAGTTAACACGGTTAATAAATTAATATCGCCATGCGCAGCAGCACGCACTGCACCAACTTCTTCACTGCCCGTCAATGGGGGGTAATAATTTAAACGAAATAAGGTACGCTTGCTATCATTTAGCATATCCGGCAGCGGCATAGAGAAATTTTTTTTAACCTTATCGGGCGTTTGTTGTTGCAACCAATGCAATAACGTCACAGCAATATTTTTTAAGGTTTGCTGAATTTCTAGCGTCAAATCACGCAGTTCAGCGGGACATTTTCCCCACGGATAAAAATTATAAAACTCTTTCAGATCACGCACCGTAAATCCTTTGGCAACTTCTGCAATGTCTGGTGGCACATAACCTTCTTGGTTGTTTGGATCAACCAAATAGTTTTGTTTGGTATCACTATTAAAAAACGCAGTCCATTGCATATAAAGTTTATTGATACGTTCCATCGCAACACCATGATTGGTAATAACACTAAAGCCTGTATCACGTAACGATTGAGCAAACAACACTGGCGCATTTTTAGCTTGGTAATCAACTTTTAAAATATTCATCTGTTAACCTCTTAAAAATCTCGGTCACAAGCGACCAAGTCTAACCTTATTCAACCACCAACATACCGACATAAACGGCTGCAAGGCTTAATATTAAATTAAGTACCACATTAAGTCCAGCACTTACAAAGTGTTGTTGCTGTAATAATTTAATCGTATCTAGAGAAAAAGTAGAAAATGTCGTAAATGCCCCGAGAATACCCACTAATAAAAAAGCACGTAATTCGCTACTTAGCCGTGAATGATGGCTAATCCAGGCGACTAACAAGCCACCAATAAATGAACCGCTGACATTAACGATTAATGTCGCAGAAGGAAAACTTAAACTCAACCAGCGCATACTCAAGTTATATACAACAAAGCGGCTAGCAGCACCTATCGCACCACCAGCAACGACTAATAAAAATTGTAGCATCTGCTGCTTAACATAGAAGATAATTATTGTTTATGATGCTAATGATTATTTTGCTCGAGATACATAGCTACCCGTGCGAGTATCCACTTTAATGATTTCACCTTCTTTTAAAAATAAAGGTACTTGGACCACCACACCCGTTTCTAACGTAGCAGGCTTGGTGCCGCCACTGACGGTGTCCCCTTTTAAGCCTGGATCAGTGCCGGTGATTTTCAACGCCACAAAATTAGGCGGTAGCACCGCAATGGCCTGCTCATTCCACAAAGTGATGTCACAATTATCCTGCTCTTTTAACCAATCTTTACTATCAGCTACCACCATCGCAGTAATGGCAATTTGCTCATAAGTATCAGGCTCCATAAAATGCCAAAACTCGCCATCATTGTATAAATATTGCATCGTTTTTTCGCTGACATCCGCTGCAGCAACAGATTCGCCGGACTTAAAGGTTTTTTCAATAACTCGTCCCGTTTTTAAATTGCGTATCTTCACACGATTAAATGCTTGACCTTTGCCAGGCTTAACAAATTCATTTTCGACTATATTGTAAGGTTGGCCATCTAATAACAGTTTAAGGCCTGATTTGAATTGATTAGTTGAATACATAACGCTCGCCTATGATTTTGGCAAGGATTGTATAATAGTTAGGCCTATCGAGGCAAGTTATATCGACACGTAAAGGGATAGAAGCGCCCGATTAATCAATCAATTAACAAAACAAACCCGCATAAAACGCGCAAAGCCCATGAAACATCGACTATGTGTTTGTCTGTTTGAGCGGCTCATGTAATAAACAAACAATATTGTTCCCAAAATAGGCTAAGAAGCACAGGCTTTAATGCGTATGTTCTTAACGTAATGGCCGTGGGCTAGCACAAGGCCCGTACATGAAGGGCTCAAACATAATAATGCCATGAGGGAATAGTGCGCTAGCTTATTCGCTTTATTAGAGTCGTACTTTATTTTTTTTAATCCACAGATTTTTCAAGAACTTTTCTCGATTTATCTGTCGATTCCTCAGCGTTGAACCAACCTGCTTAAGGATAAAAAACAGTATGCTATCGCTTAGCAACCGATACGAAATCACGTTTTGCTGGGCCGGTATAAAGTTGACGAGGACGGCCAATACGGTGATCCGGCATGGTGAACATTTCATTCCACTGGGCAATCCAACCAACGGTACGTGCCAACGCAAAAATTACTGTAAACATATTGGTTGGTATACCTAATGCGCTGAGCGTAATCCCTGAATAAAAATCAACATTAGGGTATAATTTTTTTTCGATGAAATATTCATCTTTGACGGCAATTTTTTCTAATTCCATGGCTAATTTAAGAATGGGATCATTCTGTACACCTACAGCAGCCAGCACTTCATGACAAGTTTCGCGCATGACTTTAGCACGTGGATCAAAGTTTTTATAGACACGATGACCAAAACCCATCAAACGAAATGAATCATTTTTATCCTTAGCTCTGGCAATATATTCTGGAATGCGCTCAACAGAGCCAATTTCATGCAACATCTTTAAGCAGGCTTCATTAGCGCCGCCATGAGCAGGTCCCCATAGTGCGGCAACACCAGAGGCAATACAAGCATAAGGATTGGCACCTGTTGAACCGGCTAAACGCACGGTAGAGGTTGAAGCATTTTGTTCGTGATCAG
>JAESTO010000079.1 GCA_016763565.1 Gammaproteobacteria bacterium
AATAATAGAGGCCAATAGAATCACTGCTGCTAATTCAAAGGCATAAACATAATGCGTATAAAGCACCTGGCCTAATGCTGCGGTATTACTGTAATGAATACCGTGATGCTCAGGTCGTACTGTTGCCAAGGCGAAATGGGGCGGCGAAATAGCATAAGCAATAATAGCAACCAACAAGACAACCATGACGATAGCAAAAGGTAGGTAACGTTTAAAAGATCCATGTCCAGGCAAGTGCTCGACATTCAGCATCATCACCACAAATAGAAAAAGTGTCATCACTGCACCAACATAAACCAGGATTAGCACCAATGATAAAAATTCTGCTTCCATCATCATCCACATACCCGCAGCAGCAACAAAGGCCATCACCAAAAACAAAGCGCCTTGTACTGGATTACGGGATGCAATTACCATGACGCCCGATCCGATGGTAACCATAGCAAAAAGATAAAAAATAATTTCAGTTATATTCATCATTATCTGTACGGTGCATCCTGTTCTCTATCGGCAGCAATTTGCTTTTCATACTTATCACCAATTGCCAATAATTTTTCTTTTGTCAAAATATTTTCACCCCGTTTCTCAAAATGGTAGTTGCTTTCATTTGTCAGCACAATGGCGTCAACAGGGCATGCTTCTTCACAAAAACCACAATACACACATTTAAATAAATCGATATCATACTTAGCCGTACGGCGCGAACCATCTTCACGCTGTTCAGAGTCGATAGTAATAGCTAATGCCGGACACACAGCCTCACATAATTTACATGCGATACAACGCTCTTCACCATTCGGATAACGACGCAAGGCGTGCAAACCACGCATACGCGGTGACACCGGGGTGGTTTCTTCGGGAAATTGCACGGTATTTTTCGCTTAGAGAAATATTTTCCGGTCAGCTTCAAGCCTTTAAGCAATTCCCACAAGAAAAAAGTTTTAAACAATCGTTGAATCGTTTTCATGATGTAAACCACGGAGCAAGATGTAAATTACTGGCAACGCCTATGACAAAAATCCAGACAATAGTCACTGGAATTAATATTTTCCAGCCTAAACGCATAATTTGATCGTAACGGTAACGCGGGAATGTCGCGCGAATCCATAAAAATAACAGCATAAAAACAAACATTTTTGATAATAACCACACAATGCCAGGCACCCAAGCAAACCATTGCGCAATGATTGGAATGCCCTGAAAGGGTGATAACCAACCGCCCATAAATAACACTGCCGCCAAAATGGCAATCAAAATCATGCTAGCATATTCGGCTAAAAAGAATAAAGCAAAGCCAGCGCCAGCATAATCAACATGGAAACCAGCAACAATTTCTGACTCGCCTTCGGCCATATCAAACGGTGCCCGATTGGTCTCTGCCACACCCGAAATAAAATACACTACAAACAAAGGAAACAGCGGTAACCAATACCAATGCCAAATACCACCACTTTGTGCAATAATAATTTGATTTAAATTCATTGAGCCAGCAGCCATTAATACACCAACAATAGCAAATCCCATAGCAATTTCATATGAAACAATTTGTGCACAAGAACGCAGTGCACCAAACATGGCATACTTAGAATTAGATGACCAACCAGCAATCAGCACACCATACACGCCCAATGACGTTAAGGCCAAAATATATAATACCCCCGCGTTAACATTGGCCAACACTAAATGAACATCAAAGGGGATAACAGCCCAAACTGCAAATGCTGGCACCAAAGTAAGCAGTGGCGCGATAGCAAATAAACGCGGATTAGCAGCACTGGGTATAATAATTTCTTTGGTCAATAATTTAAGTACATCAGCAAAAGGTTGTAACAAACCTTGGAAACCAACCCGGTTAGGGCCAATGCGTACTTGCATGTAACCAATGACTTTGCGTTCAAGGTAAGTATAATACGCCACAGAAATAATTAACGGAATCAAAATACATAGAACTTTCACCGTAATCCATAACACATTGAATAATAAATCTAACATGCACTCACCTCAACTTGTCCGCTACTCAAACCATAGCTTTGCATAAAACCACAAGGCACGAGTAGGCAGTTATCGGCAACATATTCACTGATAATCACGGGTAAAACCACTGAATACGTTTGTTGTTTGAGCATAATGTTTTGCTGTGCGCTTAAGCTTAATGAGTGCGCTAACTTGGCATTGATAGTAACGCGTACGTCACTGTCGCTTGCCGCCTGCAACGCCGATGCACGACGCACAATATTATCACCACGATACATTGGCCAGTAGGTAATTAAACGATGTGTGGCTTTGATTAATTTCTCGGGTGCTGGATGTGCTTTAGTAATAAAATGATTAGCGGCAATTTTTTCTTTAATTTCAGCCAATACTTGTGATGAAGCATCATAATTAAAACCATCGACTTTTAATAAATTAGCTAACACTCGCAACACTTTCCACGCTGGCCGTGCTTGTGCTAACGGTTTTGCTACCGCAGTAAAACTTTGCCAATCGCCTTGTGCATTGACATAGGTGCCAGACGTTTCTGTGGATGGTGTCACGGGTAAAATAACATTCGCATACGCTAGCATCGTTTCGCTTTGAAATGGCGTTAAGCTCACAACAAACTCTGCTTGTTGCAATGCTGCTAACGCCTGTTTGGCTTGAGCGCAATCTAATTCAGGTTCAACACCTAACAACACATAAGCGGCTAATGCGTGTGAAAATGCTTGCTGAACATTTAATCCTACGGCTACTTCACCACCCCCTACACCACGGTGTGGCACAGTACCCGCTAACCATGCACCCGCACTATTGGCACCCACGCTTAAACAACCATAACTCGCCACACTAAATCGTGCAATCATTTTTGTTAACGCATCAATAGTGGCTGCATCGGGATGATTCAATGCCTCAGCACCCAAAACAATTGCAACACGTTCATTGGTTTTTAATATTTCAGCAATGGTCTGTTCATACGCGCTTACTTCGCAATGTTGCACACAATCATCGGTCGCACCCAAGGCTTTAGCAATATTACCCAGACTCGCAACAATATCACCGGTTAACACTTCATGACTCAAGGGTAAATTACACTGATGGTTGCTACTGTGAATCGCCATCACGTGGCCACCCTGCTGAATGGCTTTACGCAAACGTAAACAAGCCAACGGCTGTTCTTTTTGAATATTGCTCCCCACTAACAAACACACATCCAGTTTTTCTAAGTCAGCAATGGGCAACCCTAGTTGTGGAAAAAGGAGAGAAAATTGTTGATGAGAAAAATCAACTTGCTGTAAACGGTGATCAATATTATTAACGCCCACGCCCCGCAATAATTTTTGTGCGAGATAATGTTCCTCAGTTGTCGCGTTAGGCGATACAATACCAGCAAGCTGTTCAGCACCTGCGTTATTTAAAATCTTTTGCAAACCTTCAACCGTAAACTCTAATGCGGTTTGCCAATCAACTGTTTGCCATTTGCCATCGCATTTAATTAAAGGTTGTTCAACACGTTCTTCAGAATTCAAACCTTGATAGCTAAATCGATCACGATCAGACAACCATACCTCATTAATGCTTTCGTTTTCTTTCGGTACAACACGCATCACTTGATTATTGCGCATGTGAACATGAACGTTTGCACCCAAACAATCATGAGCAGCAATGGTATCGTACTGCTGTAATTCCCAGGGGCGTGCTGTAAATCGCGATGGTTTAGCGGTTAAAGCACCGACAGGGCAAATATCGATCATATTACCCGATACTTCAGATTCTACAGCACGTTCAACAAACGTGCCAATTTCAGTGTGGCCACCGCGATTAATTAATCCTAGTTCGGGCATGCCAGCAATTTCTTGGCCAAAACGTACACAACGAGTGCAATGAATACAACGCGTCATATCAGTGGCAATGAAAGAGCCGATGTTATTATCTTTCACCACACGTTTGCCATCGTTAAAACGTGACACATCGCGACCATAACCCATCGCCAAATCTTGTAGTTCACATTCACCACCTTGGTCGCAAATCGGGCAATCCAAGGGATGGTTAATCAATAGAAATTCCATCACTGCTTTTTGTGCCTGAATAGCTAGGGGTGATTGAGTATGAATTTTCATACCTTCAGCCACTGGCGTAGCACAAGCTGGCATGGGTTTTTTCCCCTCGCCCACTTGCACTAAGCACATCCGACAATTAGCCGCAATCGATAATTTTTTATGGTAGCAGAAACGCGGGATATAGATACCTGCTTCATCCGCTGTTTGGATGATCATATCACCTGGGTTGGCTTGTACTTTTTTGCCATTTATTTCAAAATTTATCATTGCTTATCGTTAACTTTTTATCAGTTCTTCAAACTCGTGTCTAAAATGCCGTAAAAATCCTTGCACTGGCCAAGCCGCGCCTGGACCAAAGGCACAAATCGTATTGTTTTCGATATTGTCGGCTATTGTTTGCAATTTATCAATATCATCCCTAGTACCTTGTCCCTCTTCAATACGTTTAAGCACACGATACATCCAACCCGTACCTTCACGACAAGGTGTACATTGCCCACACGATTCTTCCATATAAAAATAGGCTAAGCGTCGTGCCACAGATACCATAGAGGTATTTTCATCCATGACGATCACCGCACCTGAACCTAAAGCGGAACCTGCAGCCGCTAAGCTGTCAAAGTCCATAGAGGTATTCATTATTGTATCCGCGGGCAATACTGGCATGGAACTACCGCCGGGGATCACTGCTTTTAATTTTGCGCCGTTTAACATACCGCCGGCAAGGGCTAATAACTCAGCAAAGGGAATACCTAACGGCACTTCATAATTTCCTGGCTTTTCCACATGGCCAGTCACACTAAAAATTTTTACACCACCATTTTTTGGCGTGCCTAAATTAGCAAACCACTCGGCACCTTTTTGCATGATCACGGGTACAGAAGTAAACGTTTCAACATTATTAATGGTGGTTGGTTTGCCATAAACACCAAAATTGGCCGGAAAAGGTGGTTTAAAACGTGGCACACCACGCTTGCCTTCCAATGAATTCATCAATGCGGTTTCTTCACC
>JAESTO010000080.1 GCA_016763565.1 Gammaproteobacteria bacterium
TAAAGATATACCAAGTTATCAAGATTTATTTGGCAGTCTGGATTATTGTGCGTGTGAAGATTGTCAATCAGTCTTGAGCCCTGCCGCTTACTTTGTGGATTTGATGCGTTTGATTAACGAAGATAGTACTCAAGGCATTCAACAACCCAGCGACAAGAGGTTACAATTATTTACGCGTCGATTAGATTTATGGGATATCCCGCTGGACTGTGAGAATACTAACCAGGTGGTGTCGTATTTATCGTTAGTCAACAAAATATTAATTCAAGCTATCCAGACGGGTGAGTATGGCGGTGAAACCGGTAAGGATCCGTATCTTGTTTTGGCAAATGCTAATTATCCTTTTAATTTACCAAGTAATTTGCCCTTAGATAATTTGCGTTGTTACCTCAAACAAAGCAAAGTGAGTTTAGTCGAAATTTATCGTTTGTTTAACGTCGATGACAGCCAAGTAAGTCGGGAGATGCTGTCACTGTCTATTGAGAAATTAGCGCTGATTACAACGGGGGATAAAGGTAAAACGCAGGATCAAAAGGAAGTTGATTTGAAAGCGTATTATGGCGTATCTGATCTGTCTACATTGAGCGACGTGCCAACGTTTATGCAACAAACGAACATTACTCGTCAACAGTTAGAAAACTTAATTTATCAGAACTTATCTGCAGATGAGTTAGATAATATAATAATTCCGAATCGTTTTTTTATCAACCAGGATTTACAGGGTGATTTTATTCAAATTATGGTCGATGATAAAACAGGAGCTGAAACACTGACGAATCTTAACAATGATACTTTAGATAAACTGCATCGCTTTATCCGTTTAGCTGATCAACTCAGTTGGAGTTACGCTGATTTGGATTGGGCGTGGCAAGCGACGGTAGCGACAGAAGAATATTTTCGCGGTACTGACGAAGCGAAGACGAATCTGGTGATTCATTATCTGAGCCGATTAGATCATTTTCATCGCCGCTATAAAATGCCGACAGATGAACTTTGCAGTTTCTTTGGCAATATAAAAACTGTCGGGCAAGGCAATAATACCGTGTCTCAGGCCTTATTTGATAGAATGTTTAATCAGCCTATCGTTTTTACTGATTTTAGTGATGAAGGCAATAGCACGCCTTATTATAATAGTGATTCACTCAAAGCACCGTATCATCCAAATTATTCAGCCAACAATTCTTTTTTAGTTAATCCTCTTTATGGTGATACGCCACTCGAATGGACCTATTCAGTTGATACTGGCGATAATAAGCAATACCGAGCCCATTTGCTTTCAGCACTACAAATCAGTGATACAGACTTAGACTTTATTTTGCAGCAACCGGACATTCTTCGATGGGCTTTGGATAATGTTATCGCATTAGACGTTCCAAGTTTAACCCAACTGTATCGATTTAGTCAGGCTGCTAAACTATTTAATATACCGGTGATTGAGAATATATTGCTATGTAACATGCTTGATATGTTTTTGATAAAAGGAATTGATGACTTATGCAATTTAGAAGAGTGGGTTGATTGGCTACAAGCGTCGCCATTGTCTACCTATCAATTACATTATTTAGTTAATTATCCCTTTGAACCAATGATATTGCTCAAGCCTGATAGTTTTGTGACGGTGAGAACTAATAGTGATGATGATGTAGACGCTGATCTGTCAGAAAATATTTTTGATAGCCTCTTATCGGGTAAATTTATTACTGCTACGGGTGTTGTGTTTAATAAGAAGCCGTTGACTCGAACCAGTATTAACAAGAGCCTCGCTAGCTTAGACCTTACTAGTAATCAGCTAGGCCGGATAGTAAATAGTTTGTGGAGCTGTTTTCTGTTGCAGAATACTCCACTTAAGGCAACAAATGTGAGCCTAAAACGGGTAGATGTGGGCTATGACAGTGATGCTGTTTTACCTCTAATTAATGCATTACAAGCATCAGCTAGTGAAGTGTTGATCAAAGAAGATAGCTTTGTCAGCAACGATACCGAAAATGATACAGCGATCTCAAGCGTTCAGTCGAAGGAGATCTTTGCATTATTGGTTGATGCTGAATTGATTACTTCGGAAGGTGTTGTCATTCATCAGCCTGATACGGTTATTGCGTATGCAGAGTTGGTTGTGTATGAGAGGGTTCTGCAATCAAAATATCCATCAGAGCTGCAGACGATAAAAGACAAACATAAAGGGGATTGGTCGGCTATAAAAAGTGACAATGAAGAAAAGCTGGCGGTTATAAAAAGCAGCTATGAAGCCGACCGGGCGTTTAAAAAAAGTGTACTCAATAAATATTTGGTTTTACAAACCAATACGGTGCAAGAGAAACTGGCAAACTTTTTAGACAGCCCCGTTGATAGAGTCAATAGCTTGAGAAGAATCTTACCGTATAGCTTACCCTCGACTTTGGAGTTTACGGGGGAGGAAGATTGTTTTGTCAGCATAAAAGACAGTCATCTGTTTAAATTGTCACCTACATTTACGATAGATTTATGGATTAACGTTAGCCAGTATTCTAAGGTGGGTCAAGTGATTATCAACCAAGGTAATCAATGGCAATTGAGGAGGTGTGATACCGACTATTTAGCCTTTACACTGAATATGTCTAGCCCTTTAACAGTTGTTGTTTATCATCCTGGGACTTGTTACTGGCACCATCTTGCTATCACTTATGATGGCACAGATTTGACGTTGTATATTGATGGCTTAAGTAGCCCGGTACCGAGCTCCGTTAATAAGATAAAGAAACAACCCACAGAAGAAATACGCCTTGGTGCAAACCAGACTGACCCCAGTAGCTTTAAAGGACAAATGGCCCGGGTTCGCATTTGGGAAGGGGCTACGCCAGAAGCAGAAATATCGCAACTTATGTATGACGACACTGAGCAGGCCGATAATCTGCAAGCTTGCTGGTTACTTACCGCGGGTTGTGGGCGTATCGTTTATAACGCAGCGGGTGTGGATTATCCGGGTATTATCTCGGGTAAAACGTTGAAGTGGCATAACTATTATTTTAATCATTTACTTGCGTACAGTAAAAAGGACAATGACAAAGGGATGTTAGCAGATGCCCAGCTGTTAGTGGCACAATTGGCTAAACACAATAATGTCGCACAATGGCTAAATGTAGATGCCGAGGTGATGCAAGCATTGGTAGACAATCCATCAGCATTTGGATTGCCAGGTTTACCGTATGGATTTACCTACTCCCCAGCGTTAGTACGAGCTTTGAATGGCTACCGTGCATTTTCATGTGAATTCAAAGATGATACCAATAAGCTATTAAGCTATTTTTCACTATCATGCCCCGACCAGCCAGTAGTCGAGCAAAGTCAGAAAATACAAACTTTATCGTTTATTACCGGTTGGGATGAAGCTGATATTTATGTTTTAGAAAATGCATTATTAAAAAATGCCTCAAAAAATAAGTATGATTTTAATTCAATGGGCGGTATTGTTGCTTTGCAGCAATGTTTTCAACTGGCGAAACGGTTAAATAATCAACCGCATCAATTGATTGATTTGGTTAGTTTGAATGATATGTCAGCAAACAATTGGGATTTCTACAATCAAATTGCGACGGATGTTTTGCAAACCAGTACAGCGCTGGCGACAACGAATAATAAAGCGGCAACGGATGTTATCCGCCAAAAAAGTGATCAAGAGAATGCGCGCAATTTGTTGGCAGGGTACTTATTAGCGCAACTTAACCCGATATTTAACGATATTAAAACGGTTGATGACTTGTATGCCTTTTTATTGGTTGATGTCAACATGAGTGGTTCAACGATGATTTCGCCGATTAAACTCGGCATTAACTCGTTACAACTGTATGTGCAGCGCTGCCAGCTTTCATTAGAAAATGGCGCCACCGACAATATTCCCGAGCGGCAATGGCAATGGATGCAAAGCTATATTATATGGCGTGCTAATCGTGAGGTGTATTTATACCCTGAAAATTATATTGACCCTAGCTTGCGAAAGCTCAAAACACCATTGTATCAAGCGTTGCAAGATGAGTTGTTGCAAGGGGATATCACTGAGAAAATAGTGAATGACGCTTTGGGACACTACGTTGAGGGTCTTGCAGGTATCGCCAATATGCAGATAGTCGATGGTTATTATTGCCCATTTGACAAAAAAATCGGTGGTAAAACCGTTGATGGAGAGACGCTTTTTCTGTTTGCGAGATCGTTGTCAGAATCTGGGGGATTTTATTACCGCGCGTTGATTGTTAATGATTCGCAATCAAGGCATGTTTATTCATCGTGGAAAAAGATAGATGTTGCTATCAATGCGGATACTGTATCAGGCATTTATGCGTTTAACACGTTGTATGTTTTTTGGGTTGAGCAGCAGAAAAAGCGGGCCGATAATGGCCAGTCGAGCCCGTGGGACATTACCACTGCGACGATTAAATACGCATTTCAAACCTTGGATAAGCAATGGTCACCGCCACAAACACTGCGAAAAGACATTGTGATTTTTGTCAGTGATTTGCTATTAGAATATTCTTCTCACCAATATAACCTGCTTGGCTTTTCATACGATATAGATGGTGACTATACGCACACCGATAGCTGGAAAAAAGTGCAAGTGATGGTTACGGAGATAAATAACCAAGACAATATTGTGGTTCAATACGGAGACTTGGTTCATTCAGACCAACGTTCAGAGCCGGATGAGATTAAGCATTCTTCCGGTGCGACAGAAGCCGTCCAGTTTGTTGTAACCTTAAACGAGGCAGCAAAATCTGCGTATCAGGTTGGTTTATTGCATAAAACGAGCCTTATTCCGCTGTTTTTACTGAATCAAGACTTGGCGGTCAAGCAGTATAAAATGGATTTTTCCCCGCGCAATGAGGGCAGCTTTGCAATAAAATATGAGACGCCACTGGCCAATGCTGAGGGCAGCTTTGCAATAAAATATGAGACGCTACTGGCCAATGTTGATGCTAATCACTTGCTGTGTTATCCACCCAGTTTCTATGGGCTGACGGGTTATTGGACCTTCAATGCGACCCATGACAATTCGATTACGAGTGACAATAGAGCTAGCACATCTGGCGATTCCTCATGGTCTTCTGGTAAAGGTGACCCCTTAGAGTATAACAAAGTCTTACATACACGGGTGGCTACGTGACCTTAAAGAATACGGCTGATTCTTATGAATTGCTTGGTACCTCGACCAGGAGCGCCCGTAAAAGTATGTTGATCGATTTTTGGTTTAATTTGCCAGAGTATAAAAGCGATTGTTATTTAATTGCCAAAGAGAACTCATGGTCCTTGAAGCTAACAGATAAAGGCAGCGATCAGCGGCAATTGACGTTTCTGTTCTACTACAATGGCAGCGGCCATAGCCTCAGCTGTCCTACCGATGTCTCTGTACAACCGTGTACGGATAACCAGTGGCATTCGGTGCGTGTTGTGGTGAACTGTTCTCCCAACGGGTCGAAATTTGATTTATCTATTGCGTTGTATTTAAATGGTACCCGCTTTGATAAGTCAACGACTGCGACCTGTTCTGGCACCAGTTCGACGAAAGATGTCTTGCTGTGTAAATATACGTCAAGCTCAAACTATTACCAAGGCTATTATTCCGGCCTTAGCATGGTGTTAAGTGATCAATTAATATCGCAGTACAGTGTTGTGGCGCCTTATCACTATAGTTGTCCGCCTAAATTGACGCTGTGTATCAACCCCAACCAGCTGTCATCAACGGTTGTGCCAATCAATAACAGACCAAATTATGTGTGTTACGGTACCAAAGATGATACATTTTTGATAAAGCCAGACATGGATTTGATTGGCGATATCAATGACCATCGGAAGGTAACGGTGAATGGAGGCTTTTTGCAGATAGCGCTGGATAATCTTACGCTTGATAAATCTCATCACAATGGCTATGGTAAAGATAAGAAATATACCTTTACCCGTTTATCAACCAGCGTTGTGAATGAACTGCAGGGTAAGCTGCAAATGGGTGGCGCGAAGCGTTTATTGAGTCTCGATTCTCAAAAAGCAGATGAGTTGAATTTTTCACGTTATCAACCATCCAGCAAGTTGGTTACCAAGCCTATTCATAATAAGTTAAATTTTGATGGCGCTTACGGTAATTATTTTTGGGAATTATTTTTCTACGTACCGTTTTTAATCGCGAACCAGCTGAACAGCAATTATAAATTTGATTTGTCGAAACAATGGTATGAAAGGTGTGGGGGCCTGTGGCGCAATTGGTAGCGTACCTCCATGGCATGGAGGGGGTTGTCGGTTCGAATCCGATCAGGTCCACATTTTCGTATTTAATAAAAAGGGTGCTAGAATTCTTAAGATACACTTATGAACGAAGA
>JAESTO010000160.1 GCA_016763565.1 Gammaproteobacteria bacterium
ATGTAATGAGTATCTATACTGATTGACATAAGCTTGATGAGAAATATACATGGAAACAACAGAAACGCAACAGCATGTTGTTCAACAACAGCAAAAGCAACCATCACAAGTTGAAAAGCAGGAGCATCAAAAGCAAGAAGAAGAACCCCATGCCAATATTATGGCGACCGCGGTACAGCACATTGCGCCTGGTGCACCACAAATGCCTCACGTCGACCCTGTTCTCCTTGGGATATTGCAGAGAAAACTGCAGTTAAAAAAATGTCCCACCGGTGTGAATCAAGTCGTTCAGCGTGTTGCCGCAAAAGGTCAACACCCTGAACAACGTCACCGGGATTACATGTATTTACAACGCACCATTGGCAACCGTGCCGTTACTCAATTAGCACAGCTTATCCAACGTCAAGACGCAACGGGTGAAGACACATCAGCCCTTCATCAAGTAGCAGCTACTGGCATCAGTGGTGCCGGCAGCAAATTACCTCACTACAAAAAAATTCAACAATCCTTCGGTAAACATAACGTTAGCCATGTCCAAGCCTACACCAACTCATCTGCAAAAATAGCTAGTCAAACTATAGGTGCTGAAGCCTATACTGCAGGAAATAAAGTTGCATTTAATAGCACAAACCCATCACTTCACACCACAGCTCACGAAGCAACACATATCATTCAACAACAAATTGGTGTGCAACTAAAAAGTGGTGTTGGCGCCGTAGGCGATCAATATGAACGCCATGCCGATGCCGTTGCTGATGAAGTTGTTAAAGGTAAATCAGTTGAACCCCTGTTGGATCGTTATGTAGCTAACAAAGAAACATCATCTACTTCATCAGCTATAGCATTGACTCAATCGCCACAGTCTGTCACTTCATCTCCTGTGCAAAAAAATATGACTGCTGCCGTTGTTTCACCCATGCAAAATGTGACAGCGTCTCATCTGCAGTTAAAGGCAGCACCGTTACAAGAGGCGCTTTTAGACGCGGAAATTGAAGAGGAAGCCTTAGAAACGGAAATTGAAGCTGATACGGAAGTTGTAGAAGAAAATGATGAAACAGATGCTGATACTGCAGCTGAAGCAGAAGGCAGTGATGCTAGCGGTGACGGTGACGGCGATGCTAGTAGTGAAAGCGATGGCGTGGGTGAAAGCGATGCCAGTGGTGAAGGTGACAGTGCTGCAAGCGAAAGTGGTGTGGAAGAGAATATAAATGTAGCGCCACAACCGTTAGTGGTTGTGAAGAAAATAGCGGCAATTAATATTAGTAGCAAACAAAATGTTGCGACATTAGGTGAAAATTTATTTGCAGCATCAGCAACCGATTTAGCACGTAATATAGGTGCGTTAGGTAATAATGTGACACAAAGCTTTGCTAATGACAGAAAAGAAGTGGCAGCAAAAACGCCGGCAGTTAGTGCTAGCTTAACCAGCGCGGGTGTCAAAAAACCTAAGATTGTTAAGGCTGAAAAACCATTGGCATTATCCAGATCAAGTTTATGGAAAGCACCCAGAAAAGGCAAAAAAATTCAAGGTAAAAGTTTCGCACCAAGTGGCGCAGCTAACCCAAAACTGGCAGATAGAGAACAAAGAAAAGATGCGAGGAAAGCTCAAAAATCCCAAAAAATTCTTAACAAACACATTGCAAATAATAAATCGGAAAATAAATTAACCGGTAAAAATCTACAAGAAATTCGTGTATTAGCATTAGAACCCAGCACAATAAAAGTGACCACAGGGATTACGCCTGAAATGCAAACTTATTTAAATGCTGATGTACCAGAGACTGTTCGTAATATGGCTGATAATGAAATCGCACCAAAATTAGCCGCTACGTTAGCTAAACCTAAAGCACAAATAAAACAAGCCGTTGTTACGCGTGATACATCACATGAGAAATCAAAATTAGATGCGGAGAAAAACGCTGATCAACTAGCCAAGCAAGCTAATGCGGATCAACAAAAAGAGATTAATAAAACGAGAGACTTAGTCGCTGCTGAAAAAGAAAAAGGCATGCAGGAATCGCAAGCCTTAGTTAAAAACTATAATAAGGATGTAGAAAACAAAAAGAAAGAAAAATTAACAGCCGTTGATAAGAAAATCGCAGATTCTGATAAAAAAATCAGTGCTCGGTTTAAAAAAGCAGATAAAGAAGTTAAAAAAGAAGAAAATAAAGCTGAGAAGAAAAAAGAAGAGGCTAAGAAGGAAAAGCCGTCATTATTCGGACGCTTTGTTAAAGCCGTGGGTAATTTTCTAGCAAAAGCATTCAGCGGGATCATTGCTGCACTTAAAAAAGTAGTTTCCAGCATTATTAATGCTGCTAAAGCATTTGCCAAATCCCTAGTTGAAGGTGTGCGCTTATTTGTAGTCGGGTTGTTAAAAAGTTTTTCTACATTACTCAAAGGGTTTACACATGTGCTGTTAGCAGCATTTCCTAAATTGCGGAAAAAAATTAATGCAGCAATCGATGGGTTTGTTAATAAGAGTGTTAGCGCCGTCAATAAAATTAGTAAATATTTAAAATCGGGTATTGATACCGTAGCAAACACGCTCAACAAGGCAGTTGCATTGGTTAGTAATTTCTTTGAAACGGCTGTTAAAGGTGCTATTGCCTTTATCGGTGCATTAGCATCAGGTGATTATGCAGCCTTACCGAAAATTATGTTTGTAAGCGCTGCTAATGCATTAGGATTAAATGGCGAAGAGTTATACCAACGCTTGCTTAAAGTTGGTGACAAATTACTTTCTGTTGTACTTAATCCAGGGAAATTTTTCTCTAATATGGCAGCTGCATTGAACCTGGGTTTTGGCAATTTCTCTAAGAATATGGGCAAACATGTTGTTTCTGGTTTGATGGGTTGGCTGCTAGGAAAAATACCGGGGGACATTACTATTCCGAAAGATTTTTCAGCAAGTGGTTTGTTCTTAGTTGTACGGCAAGTCTTAGGGCTAACGCTTGCCAATGTAAGAACTCGAGCAGTAAAAATTATTGGCGAAGAAAATGTTGCGCGCTTAGAAGGTGCTTTTACGTTTTTGAAAAACTTATTTACTTCAGGGCCAGAAGTGATTTGGGAAGCATTGAAAGACAAGTTGTCAAATATTAGAGAGGTTATTGTTGGTAAGATAAAAGAATTTGTGATAGAGAAAGTTGTTAAAAAATCGATTGAAAAACTAGCCTTCTTATTTAATCCGGTTGGCGCTTTCATTCAATCTATTATGGGTATTTATCAAACCATTAAAACCTTTGCAGCAAATATCAAACGTATCTCTGAAGTTGTTAGTTCAGTGATGAGTTCATTTACACAAATAGCGAACGGCGCTATTGGGCCTGCTGGGAAACTCATTACCAATGCGTTGGTAAAAACTTTACCGGTAGTGTTTTCTTGGATGGGGAATATGATTGGCTTAGGGGGGATTGGTAAGAAAATTCAAGAGATTATCGACACCATTCGGGCACCCGTGAACAAAGCAATTGATGCCATCATTACTAAGGCGGCAGCGATTGGTTCCAAATTAATTGGTAAAGCGAAAGGAATTAAAGATAAAATTGTTGAATGGTGGAAAATGCGTAAATCATTCGCATCAAAAGATGGTGGTTCTCATGAGGTATATTTTAAAGGCAGTGCTAAGAAGCCTGTTTTAATGGTCGCAAGTGAGCATCCAATGTCGCTTAGTGAAATTATTAAAAAGAAAACATGGGGAACCAATCCATTAGATAATAAAACAATTTCAGCGCTTAATAAAATCAATGAAAATACCAATGAAACTGATTTGGAAGCTGTTGCGAATGTTCTTAAAATACAAATAGGCGATGGAGATCAAGAAGTAGAATTACCTGTTGGTGAAATATTATCTCAAGAGCCAGTAACTAAAGCAGATACTCCCATTGATGACACAGGAACAGTTGTGGCGGGGGAAAAGAGTTATAAAGTAGCAACGTCAATGAAAGTATTGTTAACACCTAAGCATCCTCTCGGCGCTGCTCCTAAAGGAAATGCATTAAAAGACTTATTTGCTATTTTGCCGACTATTGGAAAATATGCTTCAGACTCGAGTCCATCGGGTACTCAGCTTTACATTAGGGGGCATTTACTTAATCATAATTTAGGCGGGTTAGGTGATGAAAATAATTTATTTAAT
>JAESTO010000011.1 GCA_016763565.1 Gammaproteobacteria bacterium
ACAACCGTTAAGGTTTCACTCACGTTGGTTGCATCAAGCTCGGTGATACCCTCAACATCTAAGTTACCACTCAAGGTCGCATGGCTTAATATGCTGTTACCCACAACCGTTAAGGTTTCACTCACGTTGGTTGCATCAAGCTCAGTGAGGCCATCAACGTCTAAATTACCGCTCAAGGTCGCATGGCTTAATGTGCTGTTGCCCACAACCGTTAAGGTTTCACTCACGTTGGTTGCATCAAGCTCGGTGATACCCTCAACATCTAAGTTACCACTCAAGGTCGCATGGCTTAATATGCTGTTGCCCACAACTGTTAAGGTTTCACTCACGTTCGTTGCATCAAGCTCAGTGAGGCCATCAACGTCTAAATTACCACTCAAGGTCGCATGGCTTAATGTACTGTTACCCACAACCGTTAAAGTTTCACTCACGTTCGTTGCATCAAGCTCGGTGATACCATCAACGTCTAAGTTGCCACTCAAGGTCGCATGGCTTAATGTGCTGTTACCCACAACGTCTAATGTGCCACCAACCGTTACGGCTCCTGCAACTGCCGCTGTAGTACCAATATTAAGAGAACCCGTTAATTTTCCATTGCCAACAATAGCTAATTTCTCTGTCGGCAATGCGGTCCCGACACCAATACTGCCATCAACAATAACATGACTATCAACATCTAGCACACCACATACATTACTAGCACCTAGCTTGGTTGAACCTGTCACATTTAATTGACCCGTAATATTCGTATTACCGGTAACATTGTGATCACCGCCAACCGTTAAATCGCTAGTAATACTTGCTGTGTTACCGACTGTTAAGTCAGTAAATACAGACGTCCCAGTGCTGGTTAATCCACCAACAGTGGCTACACCGTTAACATATAGCGTTCCACCAACAATAGCGTTGCTTGTAACATCTAAAATCCCCGCAACATCAGTGTTACTTAACGTGCTTTTACCCACAACATTCAAAGTTTCACCCACAACTGCAACGTCCAAGGTCGTAGCACCATCAACCCCTAAATTTCCTGTTATGCTTGTATTGTTAAATGTACTATTACCAGAAGATCCTAAGCTACCGGTTAAGTTAATATCTGCTAATGTTGTTGTGCCTGTTACGGTTAAGCTATCACTTACTATTGCACCATTAACATCAAGATCAGTTGCTGTAACATTAGCTAGTGTTGTTGCACCACTAACGCCCAGACTAGTTGCTGTCGCACCGGCTAACGTTGTTGCACCACTAACATCTAAGCTAGCCGCTGTGGCACCGGCTAGTATGCTTGCTCCGCTTACACCTAAACTAGTCGCCGTAGCATCAGCTAAAGTAGTTACGCCAATAACATGTAATGTTTCACTAATATTAGTTACGTCTAATTCAGTTGCACCATCAACATCTAAATTACCACTTAACGTTGCATGACTTAATGAGCTATTACCACTAACCGTTAACATGTCACTAATATTAGTGACATCTAATTCAGCTGTGCCATCAACCGTTAAATTACCACTTAATGTTGCATGACTTAATGTGCTATTGCCACTCACATGTAAAGTGCCAGTAACGCTGGTATCGTTTAATGCTGCATTGTCAACTGTATTAACAGATGAGTCAATTAAATCTTCAAAATTTTCCTGCGTCGGTGTTGATCCTGCTGTAAAAAGTCCTTTCAAATCAACTCTGGTTTTCTCACTCATTATATTCACTCCTAATATTATATAAATTTATTAAAACATTTTTAAACAGCATATATAGCAGTTTCCAATACAATCGATAACCAGAGAGAACCTTAATTTAACCTCTGTTAAATCAACATCTCGACGGTATTCAATTGCATGGGAAACCACTATAAAAGCCACTAGCCATTTACAAAGTGTCTGTTTTTTCTTTTGCTATCGTTTTTTATCAGCAACATATTTTTTACAAATTAACTATGCGTCATGAAAAATTAAACAAAAAAAGTTTTGCGAAAGCAAAAATAAATTAATCCCAGATATTATCTGGTCTTACGTAAGGGATATGAAAATCGCTTTCTATTTCCATACCATTGGTCGGCGTTGCATTATCTGCAATACCTTTAACAAGATCATCGGCAACATAACGCCGTCAACTGAAGGGTAAGCCACTTGAAAGTCACGTTGTGGATTTTCTGCTTGCTCATCATTTTCAACTTCCATTTGCCCCAACCCTAAACGATTATCGTTAACGATGGGTAATGGAATCTCACCCATACGCAGTAAACGTATCAAGTCATATGCTGCATTTTCCACAACACTCGCCATCGTTTCTTTATAAGGTAATCTACGCAACCAATTATTGTAAATTGCTTCAAATGCATTCATGTTTTTAATATCTAACCAATAGATATTGATAGTCAAATGTGCTGGCACTTCAGTTGCAATAATTTGTTCCACCAAACTTTTAAAATCGGGACTTTGAAAACGTGTTGGCCAATCAGGAAAAATAAAACTTAGTTGAAATGAAAATGGATCTTTATGGAAACGGTATATCCACTGTCCAGTTTTGCCAACTTCAAATGAAGTAGAGCTTGCAACCCAGAATTTATACTCACTAGCCGCGATCGCTTCTACTTTTTCCACAGTATAAAAATCTCTTTTATCCTGATCATTGTTATCAAAAAGTGTTGTGTTAATTATTTGTATTTCATCACCTTTAACAAGGGGGTAATTGGTTGTGCAGATAATATAATTCTCATCACCCGACTGATAACCAACATCCTCTGATTCTATTTTTTCAATCAACGAAATATCGTGTGATAACGACATAAATAAATCATTAATGTAACGCCAATTATAATAGTTTGCTGTTAAATCTAAATTAGTTAACACTTCTTTAATATCAAAAGCGGTGACGTCTGTTCTGATTCTTGATATTTCGTAATCTTTAGCAAAAACACTTTCATCATTGATATTAAAAAATGTGATTTTGTCACCCACTTGTAATTCTTTCAGGTCAGTGGTAACACAAGTAACATAACCCGTTATTGGCGTTGTATTGCCATCACCGTATTCCGCTTGGCTGATACCCGTGATACTATAACTATCTGATTTAACATAGCGATCCCACTCGGCCACACCTGTGTCTGAAAATTCTTTTGGATCTACATAAATTTTCACTATCTCAAATTCATCCAGACCAATCACACCTTCAGCATTTAATGCAATGCTATATTCCCCTGCATAAGCACTTGGCTCAAGTATTCTTATTTTTTCACCAACGTCTAAGCCGTGATTTTTTGATGCACATAAAGTATGCGTAGAAAAATGATCATTATCTGAATCCAGCTGGCCAAATTGTAAAATTGTTGTGGTTCCTTTTCCAGGGCGTAACAATATATTTTCAAGGATATGAAAACCTTCATAATTAGAATAGGATAAAACCCTGCGTTGTGCATCATCAATGCCTAGTAAATTACTAATGCGTTTTTTTAATCCGGATATATTGTCTGTATTCCAAGTATCATAAGAATCTTTATAATTAAAGGCTCTACTACGTGCGGCACTCATCGCAGGGTATTCTTTTAGAAATTTCAGCTTATCTTCAATGAATTTTTCTGTGAAAGTTTGTTGTGACTCAAA
>JAESTO010000081.1 GCA_016763565.1 Gammaproteobacteria bacterium
CATGCATATTATAGAACAAGCCCTCACCTTCGACGATGTTTTGCTTATTCCTGCCAAATCATCCGTATTGCCCAAACAAGTTAATTTAGCGACACAATTTACCCGTGATATTCAGCTCAATATTCCTCTGATTTCTGCAGCGATGGATACGGTCACTGAATCGCGTTTAGCCATTGCCCTAGCACAAGAAGGTGGTATCGGTATTGTTCATAAAAATATGTCAGTTACATCACAGGTCAATCAAGTCAGCAAAGTGAAGAAATTTGAAAGTGGTGTAGTCCAAGATCCGATTACTATCGTACCTAATGCCACCGTAGGTGAATTATTAGAGATTACTAAAGCACACAACTTTTCTGGTGTACCGGTGGTTGAGCAACAACAATTGGTGGGTATTGTCACACGTCGTGATATTCGTTTTGAAGATGAGCTACAAAAACCAGTATCTGCAGTGATGACACCAAAAGAGCGTTCAATTACGGTAAAAGAAGGCGCTAGTCGCGATGAAGTGATTAGCTTATTTCAACGACACCGTATTGAAAAAATTTTGGTGATCAACGATGCATTTCAATTACGCGGTATGATTACCGTGACCGATATCCAAAAGTCAAAAGAGAAACCTCAAGCGTGTAAAGATGATTCGGGTCGTCTGCGTGTAGGTGCCGCCGTTGGTACGGATGATGCCAGTAAAGAACGCATCGAGGCACTAGTGGAGGCACACGTTGATGCGATAGTGATTGATACCGCACATGGTCATTCTGATGGTGTACTGCAACAAGTGCAGTGGACAAGAAAACATTTTCCATCGGTGCAAATTATTGCTGGCAATATTGCAACAGGTGATGCAGCCAAAGCGTTATTGAAGGTAGGCGTGGATGCTGTCAAAGTAGGCATTGGCCCTGGTTCGATTTGTACTACACGTATTGTTGCAGGCGTTGGCGTGCCACAAATTACGGCAATTGCTAACGTGGCTAAAGCTTTACGAAAAACAGGTGTGCCATTAATTGCCGACGGAGGTATTCGTTATTCAGGTGATATTTGTAAAGCGATTGCCGCTGGTGCGCATAGCGTGATGTTAGGTAGCCTATTGGCGGGTACTGAAGAATCGCCAGGTGAAATTGAATTATACAAAGGACGTTCGTATAAAACGTATCGTGGCATGGGCTCATTAGGTGCCATGGCGCAGCGGCAAGGTTCTAGTGATCGGTATTTTCAGGATTTAAGTCAAGGGGCCGATAAATTAGTGCCTGAAGGTGTTGAAGGTCGTGTGCCGTACAAAGGTTCAACGCTAACAATTATTCATCAAATGATGGGTGGGCTGCGTTCAGGAATGGGCTATACTGGTAATGCTACGATTGAGGCTATGCGTAGTGCCGCTGAATTTGTACAAGTCACTACCGCTGGTATGCGAGAGAGCCATGTCCATGATGTTAGTATTACTAAGGAAGCACCGAATTATCGAGTGAGTTAGTCCCTATATAAATAAGATTATTCTATGAAAAATATTCATCAACAAAAAATTTTAATTCTTGATTTTGGTTCACAGTATGCACAATTGATTGCACGGAGTGTGAGAGAATCCGGTGTGTATTCTGAATTACATCATCATGATATGTCCGCACAAGCTATCAAAGCCTTCAACCCTAATGGTATTATCTTATCAGGTGGACCGGAGTCAGTAACAGTGACCGACACACCGCGTGTGGCAGATATTGTTTTTGATTTGAATGTGCCGGTGCTAGGCATCTGTTATGGTATGCAAGCTATGGCAGTGCATTTTTCTGGGCAGGTACAGACGTCGCAACAACGTGAATTCGGTCATGCAAAAATCGCATTAACAAAACCGTCGTCCTTATTTGCTAAGTTAGAAAAAAATTTAAATGTATGGATGAGTCATGGCGATAAGGTAAGTCAATTGCCAGAAAACTTTGATGTAATTGCGCAAAGTGGTAATGCACCGATCGCAGCGATGCAGCATCAAAGTAAACCGTTATATGCTGTGCAATTTCATCCTGAAGTGACGCATAGCGAATGCGGCGTACAATTAATCGAAAATTTTGTTCATACTATTAGTCATTGCCAATCATCGTGGACAACGCGTAACATTATCGATGAAGCGATTGATACTATCAAAAAACAAGTGGGCAAAGAACACGTTATTCTAGGTTTGTCTGGCGGTGTTGATTCCTCAGTAGTTGCTGCATTGCTGCATCAAGCGATTGGTGAACAATTAACGTGTGTGTTTGTTGATACCGGTTTATTACGCTTAGATGAAGCATCGCAGGTGATGAAGATTTTTGCTGATAATATGCAGGTCAAGGTCATCAAGGTTGATGCGGAGCAACAATTTATGTGTGCGTTAAAGGGTGAAAGTTGCCCAGAAAAAAAACGCAAAATCATTGGGAAAGAATTTATTAAGGTGTTTGAACAACATGCGACTAACATCAAAAATATCAAATGGTTAGCGCAAGGGACTATTTATCCTGATGTGATTGAATCTGCCGGCACACAATCGGGTACAGCTAAAGTGATTAAATCACACCATAATGTCGGTGGCTTACCCGATGATATGGCTTTACAATTGCTAGAGCCACTGCGCGAATTATTTAAAGATGAAGTACGTACAATGGGCGTTGAGTTAGGCTTGCCAAAAGCAATGTTATATCGTCATCCTTTTCCCGGTCCAGGATTAGGTATACGTATATTAGGTGAAGTAAAAAAAGAGTATGCTGATATTTTGCGCCAAGCCGATGCAATTTTTATGGATGAATTATATAAAGCTGAGTTGTACTATAAAGTTAATCAAGCTTTTGCCGTATTTTTGCCAATTAAATCCGTTGGCGTAGTTGGTGATGCTAGACAATATGAATATGTCATTGCCTTGCGCGCGGTAGAAACCATTGATTTTATGACCGCACGTTGGGCACATTTGCCTTATGATTTTCTAAGTCATGTCTCAAATCGTATAGTCAATGAGGTACATCACGTATCACGTGTTGTTTATGATATTTCCAGCAAACCACC
>JAESTO010000082.1 GCA_016763565.1 Gammaproteobacteria bacterium
ACGCACAGGTCGTGAAAACTACGCTGAGCGTGTGGGTTTTATCGTATCGTCGGTAGCGCAATGGCAGGCTAGTCTGACGCGTTATTTGCAAGGCGACACGGATGCGCATACCTATACATTCAGTCAAGCAAGTGATGCCAGTACGAGCACAGTGGCCCATCAGAGCGACACGGCATCCACGCAAGCGTTAGCACGCTTAGCCCAAGCGTGGGTCAATCGAGCTGAAGGTATTGACAGTGCCGATGAACCCTTGCTGCCAGGGCAACACTTGCCCTTACCGGGTTATCCTTTTGCGCGACGTCGCCATTGGTTTGCAGCGGCTGAGCAGCGCAATCCAGTTGTTGACAAAAAGCCCACGAACACTAAGACGACGAACGCGCCAGCATCAGCGACGGAGCACACTGTTTCACTGGATGCGCACCACTATTATCTGCGCGACCATCATATTCAAGGCGAGTGGATATTACCGGGTGCTGCCCATTTTGAGTATGTGTATCAAGCGTTGTGCGCGCAGGGCACGGATACCAACGACAAAGCGATTGAATTCAGTGATGTGTATTGGTTGAAGCCTTGGCGAGTCGTTCATCAACAAGCTTTACAGATTTGTTTGACGAAACGTCATCCGTCTGCTCAAGGCGATGACTACGCTTATACCGTGAGCGATGATAAGGGCAATGACTACGTGAAAGGGCGTTGTTTGCTGGTAGAAAAAGCGGAGAATGTGAGCTTACCGTATAGCGAACAGACCTTTGAGAAAGTATTAGCCAAAGCGCAGATATACCAAGCCTTGCAAGCGTATGGTATTGGCCATGGTCCGGTGTTTCAAGTGATGGAGACCGTGCAGTTGGGCGCGGGCATGGCGGTAGCGCAGGTGCGCTGGCGACAGCCAAGCGAAGAGATTGAGGCATTGCGATTCAACCCGTGTTTAATCGACAGTGTATTTCAAGCGGTGACGCACGTGGGCTTACTGCACCAAGGTGATACACAAGTACAGTACGTGCCTTTTCTTTTGGAGAAGGTGATATTTTACCGTGCGTTGCCAACGAATTGCTTCATCGAAGTGAGAGCGCGTCAGCTAAGCAAGGCCAATTTACAAGCGTATGACATGGTGATGTACGACACCGCCCGGCAAGTCATTGCACGCTTTAGTGGCTTTAAGAAAAAAGCGTTGGCCAAGCCAGCGCTTACCCGCGAGACACAAGCCTTGCATTATT
Organism: Gammaproteobacteria bacterium; assembly: GCA_016763565.1. Next base: position 1,215 of record JAESTO010000082.1, read on the forward strand.
ACACGACGCGTTGGATTGACACCTCTGGGCAGGCAAGGCGCGCTTCAAATGGCGTGGTTGTGTGTGTATTACCAGATAAGCCTACTAAAGCCTTGCTCACCGCCTTACCCACTGCCTGGTTACGGGTTTCGAAAAGTGGCGTGATAAACCGTTCGTTGCAGGGTTACGTGCAAACAGATTACGGTGATAGCAAGCGATGGCAAGCGTTGTTTCGTGAGATTCAAGCCGCGCATGGCGCGCTTGATAGCGTTGTTTATTGGTTAGATAAGCACACAAAGCGCGACGAGGTGATAGACGTTACACCGTTACAGCCAAGCGTAGATTGCTTGGCACTGGTACAAGGGCTCATGCTAACCAAGCCCAAACAATCGATACAGCTGTTAGTGAATATACGTGAGCAGGCACAAACCGTGCCGCTACATCAGGGCCTAGCAGGCTTTGCGCGGACACTTGCTTATGAGTACCCCAAACTATCGATGCGCGTACTGGTGAGTGACGCCGCTAAGCCAGAGGCACGCATTGAGCAGATAAGCGCAGAGCTATTGCTTGAGGCAGCGGCCTTGCGCGTGGTGCGTTATCAGCAAGATAAGCGAGGCACTCAACAGGTAGTCCCCTTAGCGTTGCCAGTGATAGCTGAGGCTAAAGAAAGGCCCCATTTTCGTGACGATGGCGTGGTCTTAATTGTGGGTGGTGCTGGTGGTTTAGGGCGCTTGATTGCCGCCCACCTGGTGCGTCATTCCACCTGCCAGGTGGTGTTGTGGGGTCGAAAAGCAATAACGTCATCCATTACTGCTTTTTTGCAACAGCTAAATACCTCGACCATCCAAGCGACTTATGATGCGGTGGATGTCACCGAGGCTAAAGCAGTGAAGCGTGCTATCAAGCAGCTGAAGAAGCGGCACAAACGGCTTACCGGCGTTATCTACGCGGCTGGGGTCATTGACGATGCGTTTATTTTAAAGAAAACCGCAGCATCGTTTCAGCGAGTATGGTCAACGAAAGTGTTGGGATGTGTGCATGTTGAGCAGGCGACCTGTAAATACCCCTTAGATTACTTTGTAGCATTTTCCTCGATAGCGAGTTTAATGCCCAACCAAGGGCAAGTAGACTATGCGACGGGCAACAGTTTTCTCGATGCGTTTATGGCGCGACGTAACGAGTGGGTGAAGCAAGGCAAGCGCCAAGGCCGCAGTATCGCGATGAATTGGCCGTTGTGGCAAGACGGTGGCATGCAAGTGAAAGCCGAAGAAGTGGCGCATTTAGACAAGGTGTTTGGCATGAAGCCGTTGTCGACGGACAAAGGACTGCATGTGTTCACGCAGTTATTGTCGTTATCAGCCGAGCCAGCCTTATTACCGTGTGAGCAGGTCATTCTCATTGATGGCGATGCCGATAAAATAGCGAAGCATTTGCATCTTAAGACACATGCCACGCAAGTTCCTCCCTCGAACACAGAACAAACAACCCGAGTATCAACTATGAAGCACAACACCACGAAAACACCCGTCAGTGAACAAGCCATCGAGCAGTCACTGCAGAGGTTTGTCCGCGGCTGTGTGGCGTTGACCTTACAGCGGTTATTGACAGCGTCCGATGACAAGACAGCGCTGCCAGAGCTGGGTGTTGATTCGCAAGGCTTAGTGACCTTAACCGAGCAATTGAACCTGCGTGGAGAATTGACGCTTAAACCAACAACCTTGTTTGCACATAACACCGTGGCTGCATTAGCCCATCACCTCTTGGCGACAAATAGCGAAGGCATTGTTGAGCGTTTTAAAACGACGTTGCAAGCAAACCGTGACGAGCCCTATTCGTTACTTGATTTACAGCACTCCGATACCGCGCAAGGCATTTTCCGCAAGACCTTGACCACGGAAGAATTTTACATGCAAGGGCATATTCGCGACGGCCAGTATAACTTGCCGGGCGCCTGTTACGTTGAGATGGCCTTACAAGTGGCCAGGGTCTTGTTTGATGATGCGGCCAACGTGTGTTTACACAACACACTATTTTTGCGGCGTTTATTGTCGTATGGCGAAGCGTTGGCTATCGAGTTGCAAGTAAAGCCAGTGGCCGACAAAGGCAGCTACACCTACACCATCCATCAGGTGTTGGCTGATGGGCAGCGTCTATTGTGCTCACAAGGCGAACTATCGGCTGCCAAAAACGCGGCCCCGTTACCGGTGCCGACCCCTGTCGCCGCGTTTATTGCCAGTGGCCAACACGTGAAAGAACACGCGGGCATCGTGGCACAGATGCAAGCAGAAGGCGTTGCCGTATTGCCAGATTTTGTGGCTGCCCAAGCGATTCATCTAAAAGCGGGTGAAGCCTTAGGTGAGCTGCGCTTAGGGCGCAGTATTGAAGCGACGGCGGGTGATTTTTCTTTACATCCGGCGTTATTAGCGGGTTTTATGCAAACCGCGATCATGAGCTACGGATTTGACTACGGTGGTGCCTTTGAAGATGTGATGCCGATAGGAATAGCTGACATCACCGTCTGCGAGGCTTTACCCAACCCGTGTTATGCCTATGTGAAACAGCATGTGGGTGGACAGGGGAGTATTTGTAAATTTGATGGTTACTTATTTGATAAGGCGGGGCGTGTGTGCGTCGTGATTGACCATTTTTCACTGAAATCACAACAAGCCGTTGTAAAAAAACAAACAGCGTCACCGGTTAGCACTGAAGCTGCTGCCATGACGACATCCTCGCGCATACCGTTTAGCGATACGGTGGCGTATCTCAAGGGCTTATTGGCTCCGATATTGGGTTATTCACAAGATGAGCTGGATGACGCCATTGCCTTTGAAGAATATATCAGTAACTCGGTAGTGATAGTTGAAATCAACGCCCATCTTGAACAAGCGTTTGGTGAGTTATCGAAGACATTATTTTTTGAGTACGATAACTTGGGTGCTTTAGCGCAGTATTTTGTTGATAACCATCAAGCTGAATTGCAGGTGGTGTTAGGCACACCGAGTGAGGTGATAGACACGGTCCGTGAGGTTACAAGTTCAGATACGGGATTAACGTTATCACCGCCTGCGGCTTCAGCGGTTTTGCTGGTTGATGTTGTGGTCTATCTCAAGGCCTTATTAGCGCCCATACTGGGTTATCAACCCGACGAACTGGATGAGGCGAGTGCGTTTGAAGAATACATCAGTAACTCGGTAGTGATAGTTGAAATCAACGCCCATCTTGAACAAGCGTTTGGTGAGTTATCGAAGACATTATTTTTTGAGTACGATAATTTGGGTGCTTTAGCGCAGTATTTTGTAGAGAATCATCAAGCTGAATTATCAGCGATTGTTGATAAGACTTTATCACCGCCGCCGCGGGTTATATCACCGCCGCCGCAGGCTATATCTTCACCTAGCGAGCCAGCACCAGCGCCTATTGAGGCGATATTGCCTGCTGCATCGGCCTCAACTGATACCAAGACAAAGCGTGCCACAAGCGATGACAATGCGATAGCCATTATTGGTTTAGCGGGTCATTACCCGCAGGCGAGCAACTTAGAGGAATTTTGGCAGAATTTATGTGCTGGCAAAGACAGTGTGACGGAAATTCCCGAAGGGTTATTTGAGCATCAACGTTATGCGAGCAAGGACAGCCAATCGGGCGGCATTTACAGCCATTGGGGCAGTTTTGTTGACGATGTTGATAAGTTTGATCCGTTGTTTTTTAATATATCGCCGCGAGAAGCGGAGCTGATAGACCCGCAAGAGCGGTTGTTTTTACAAGTGGCGTATCATGCCTTCGAAGATGCCGGTTACCCGAAATCGATGTTATCGACTAAAGGCCTGAAGCAAGTAGGGGTATACGTCGGCGCGATATGGCAACACTTCAGTCATCTTGGCGCAGAGCTTACGGCCCAAGGTCACCAACCGATAGCACCGATGAGCTTGTTATACAGCATTGCTAACCGGGTATCGTATTTTATGAATCTCACCGGGCCGAGCATGGCTATTGATACGGCCTGTTCATCGTCGTTGACGGCCTTGCACCAAGCGTGTCAGGGATTGCTGTTAGGTGACACACAGATGGCGTTAGTGGGTGGGGTCAACCTATCGTTGAGCACCAGTAAATACCTCTGGCTATGCCAGAATCAATTTCTGTCAACCGATGGCAAGTGTCGGGCCTTTGGTGAAGGCGGTGATGGTTATGTGCCGGGTGAAGGTATCGGCGCGGTATTACTCAAACCCTTGTCAACAGCGCAAGCAGACAACGACCGTATTTACGGCGTGATACGGGGCGTCAGCATTAATCACGGTGGCAAAGTGAACGGCTATACAGTGCCGAACCCCAATGCACAGCGGGACTTAATCATTGAGACGTTTGAGAAGGCCGGCATTGACCCTAAGAGCATCAGTTATGTGGAAGCGCATGGCACGGGGACGAGTTTAGGCGACCCCATCGAAATGACGGGTTTACGTCAAGCGTTTGGGAAGTGGACGGATAAGACGCAGTACTGTGCTATTGGTTCGATCAAATCGAACCTGGGTCACCTAGAAGCTGCGGCCGGCATGGCAAGCTTAACCAAAGTGTTATTACAGCTGCAGCATAAACAACTGGTACCTTCGTTGCATGCGGATACGCTCAACCCCAACATCAATTTCACCAAGACACCGTTTACCGTACAGCGTACCCTCAGTGATTGGCACGCGATAGCCGGGTATCCACGACGGGCCACGATTAGTTCCTTTGGGGCCGGTGGGGCCAATGCCCATATGGTCGTGGAAGAGACCTCCGTAGACTACGACGCGTCACAACGAGACCGTATGCAGGCGGCTAAGGCAAAACCATATTACCTGCTGTGTATATCTGCGAAAACGCAAGCCGTGTTGCAACAAAAAGTGGTTGAGTTGGGCGAGTGGTTAGCGCAGCAACATAAGCGCTTGTCACAGGATGAATATACCCCTGCTTTTTTATCAGCGATGAGTTACACGTTGAATGCGTGTCGCGATCACCTTGATTATCGTTGCGCCTTGCTGGTGCCATCCCTTGACGAATTAGGGGCGTTATTGGATTATGCGGGTAAACACCTGACAGAAAGTAAAACCAACTATTGTTATGGCGATGCCAGCGAACAACCCAAAGAGACGGCATTGTATGAAACTATTTTAGAGGGGCTCCATCAATCGTTGCGTGCACTTGAGACCCAAGAGACCCACCTGTACCACAAACAGCTGATGGCTTTAGCGAATCTTTATGTCAAAGGTTATGCGTTGAATTGGACGTTGGTGCATCACGGTGACGCGATGAAAACACTGGCTTTGCCAGCGTATCCCTTTGCCAAAGAGCGCTACTGGTTACGCGTGCCTGATGCTAAGACCAAGACGACAGTGCACACGAACGAAGAACACCTGCGCCCACCATCAAGCACGCCCTTGGGTGAAAAGAACGTGAGTCAGACAAAGACAGTTGATATCGCCGTGAAAGCCGTGGTGACGGCACCGTCGCTATCGTTAGCGCACATCAGCCTGGCGCCCAGTGCCCTTGCTATTGAGCAGATTACGGCATGGTTGAGCGAGCAGGTCTGTGAGACCTTGATGTTAAGTCAAGACACCTTCCGTGCGGAGAAATCGTTTATTGAACAGGGCATGGATTCAATTTTGGGCATGGAGTTGGTGAGCAAACTGAATCGTGTCTTGCAGATTCATTTAAAAGGCACCGTGTTATTCGAACAGACCAGCTTGTTAGCGTTAGCCACGCATTTGCAGCAACATTATGGCACGGAGCTGGCGGCTTATTTGGTACCGGGTGTTGAACAAGCCGTGGAACGGTTAGCGGTATCCCCTCAGGCCATACCTTTGGCCTGTGATCTTGATAGTGCGCAGGTGACAGAATGGTTGAGTGAGCAAGTCAGCGAGACCTTGATGCTAACGCAAGACACCTTCCGTGCGGAGAAATCGTTTATTGAACAGGGCATGGATTCGATTTTGGGAATGGAGTTGGTGAGCAAACTGAATCGTGTCTTGCAGATTCATTTAAAAGGCACCGTGTTATTCGAACAGACCGCCTTGTTAGCGTTAGCGACGCATTTGCAGCAACATTATGGCACGGAGCTGGCCGCTTATTTGGCACCGGGTGTTGACAACAATGCAGCGGCTATTCAGGCCTGTCAGCTGCGGCCGACAGCGGTGAGCTTGCGTGAGCCTGTGATGCGTGCACCCGTGATGCGTGCACAGGATAAGAAATTGATTTTATCCTCGGTATCGGCTACAGCGGCGCCGCTGACATCATCGTCAGCATCAACCGAGCCCGATGCTAGTTCCGTGAATGATATTGCGATTATCGGCATGGCGGGCAAATTCCCCGATGCTGATAGTGTCGATGCCTTGTGGGAACAACTGACATCGCACGCGTATTGTCTCAAAGACATACCGCTCGATCACTGGGACTATCGCCCCCATTACCAACCCGGTAGCGATGTGCCTGGAAAAATCTATGCGAAGACCGGGGGCTTTATCAACGGTATTGATAAATTTGATGCGGCATTTTTTGATATCTCGCCGCGAGAAGCCAAGTCAATGGACCCACAACTGCGCTTGTTGTTGGAAGTGGCGTGGCAAGGTTTAGAGGATGCCGGTTATGCACAGGCCTGGCGTGGGTCGGCCACGGGTGTGTATGTGGGCAATTGTTTTAATGACTATCGCGAGCTAACGTTAGGCAGTGATGCGCAGGTTGATTACACCTATTTGGGCACCGGTAATGGCAATTCTTCCTTAGCTAACCGTTTAGCTTACTGCTTTGATTTAACCGGCCCAAGTATGATGTTAGACACGGCGTGTTCGAGTTCATTGGTGGCCTTACATTTGGCGTGCCAAGCGATACGGCAAGGGGATTGCGCGCAAGCGATAGTCTGTGGCGTGAATGTGAATGTCAGTCCGAGCCGATACCAAACCTTCTGTGCAATGAAGGCATTTTCAGTGAGTGATACCTTAAATCCCTTTGATGAGCAAGCCGATGGTTATTTGCCGGGCGAAGGCATAGCCGTCTTAATTCTCAAACCCTTAGCACAAGCGCAAGCCGATGGCGATCACATTCATGGTCTCATCAAAGGTTCCTATGTCAACAGTGGTGGTAAATCAGCCGGTCCGACGGTTCCCAATATGGAGCAAGAAGAAGCGGTGATGGTCAAAGCGTGGCAAGCGGCCGGCATTACACCCGAGACGCTGTCGTATTTTGAAGCCCACGGTACCGGGACGAAATTGGGCGATCCACTGGAAGTCAATGCTATCAAGCGTGCTTTTGGGCAATTTACCGATAAACAACAATTTTGTGCCTTGGGTACGGTGAAGGCCAATATTGGGCACACGGAAGCCACGGCCGGTTTAGCGGGTATTATTAAAATCTTATTACAAATGCGTCATGCGTGGATACCTAAGTTACCGAAATTGCAGACGCTCAATAAGATGATAGAATTGGATAATTCACCGTTATACATTAATCGTGAAGCGATGGCGTGGGACAGACCCGCGACCCATCCGCGTCGTGCGGGCGTGAGTTCATTTGGTATTGGTGGCACGTATGCGCATGCGGTGTTAGAAGAAGCCCCCCAACGTGCAGTGCAACAAGGCGTGACGAAGCCTTACTATCTCATCACCTTATCAGCGAAGACGGAACAAGCCTTGCAGCAAAAAAGGGTGGATTTATGTGCGTGGTTAGCTGACAAACACACCTTGGCGCCCGCTGCATTATCAGACATCAGTTATACCTTAAACGTTTGTCGCAGCCATTTTGATTACCGTTGTGCCTTAGTCGTGTCATCGTTCGATGGCTTGCAAACATCACTGGAAAAAACCCACAAAAACAGCGCGCAAAAACAAACGCATGTCTTTGTGGGTGATGCCAGCCAGCCGCCGGATGATGCGGCGATATATGACGAAGTGATGCGTGGGTTATTATCAAAATTGAAGGTGGCCGATTATCAGAATAAGTCACAATACGCTAAGCAGTTACGCGCCTTAGCCAATCTGTATGTGAAAGGTTACGATGTGGACTGGACCTTATTACACCAAGGTGAAGTGCGGCACACGCTTTCATTACCAACGTACCCGTTTGCCAAAGAAGCGCATTGGTTGCAAGCGGCAGCGGTATCGACGCAACCGCTATCCTCAGCGGCATCCTCCTCACCGCTACCTTCACCGGCATCAACGCAAATAACGGAAGCCTCAACACGGACAGGGCATTATTTTTTAGATCACCCAGACACGGTAATCAGCCGGAATAAGCAACAGTATACCTATGCAATATCGGTTAAAGATAATTGCTTAATTGGCGAGCATAAAGAATTTGATGAATATACCATGCCAACGGATGCTCTCTTAGAAATGCTATACAGTGCGGGCCGACAGTACTACGATGACACATCTTTACATTTGTCCCAGCTATTTATTTTTTCACCGTTGATGGTGCGTGATGAGCAAATCTGTCGTGTTAGTCAGCGCCTCATCTCCCAATTCTCCGGTGAACTCTCGTGCAGTATCAGCAGCACGCATCCTATCACCCAAGACGCACAACTGCATATCAAAGGGATGTTGCGTCAACACACGACCCCAGCAGCATTATTGACAGCGCATCATCGATTTAAGGAGACCAGTGCCAGTGAGACCTTGGTATCGCTGTATCAATCGGAACAGCCTTTATGGGTAGGACCTTTTTTCCGCAGTGTTAAAGCGATACGTTTTATTGACAACTGTGTGTTAGCTGAGTTGTGTTTGAGTGAAACGGCTAGACATTATCAGGGGCGATTTTATTTGCACCCTGGGATAGTCAATGGACTATTAACGGCTGTGGTGGCTTTGTGCCAGAGACTGGAGGGTGTCGATAACCAACAGACATTTATACCCACGTACATAGAAGATGTGTTTGTTTATGAGGCATTGGTGGCTGACCATTATAGGGTCTATGTGGAGTCGGTTGCTATTCATGCAGAATTTCAGCGAGTGAACGCTTACATCATCGATGACGATGATCGTATTGTTATGCAGTTAATGGGGCTCGATGAGAAAAAAGTCAGCCTGGATAAAATGGCGGCCATAGCCATGAGAACCCAGCCATCCCCGGCTGAATCTGCTACGCAAGTCACCGATGATGCGAAGCAGATTAGCCGTGAACAGGTGAAAGCGTGGTTGGCGCAACAAATCATCGAGACCTTGATGTCGAGCGAAGCGCAATTTCGTGAGGATAAATCGTTTGTTGCCCAAGGCATGGATTCGATATTAGGCATGGAGTTGGTGAGTAAGTTAAATCGCTCACTCAACATTGATTTAAAAGGCACCGTATTGTTTGAATACACGGACCTGCCTGCATTAACACAGTATTTACAGGCACATTATCAACCCGCTTTGCTGGCGTATTTAATGCCTGCGTCACAAGCTGTTGCGCCATCGCCAAAGGATAAGGCCGTACCCCATCAACCCGCAGCAGGGCGTGCGAAACACACTTTACAATCCGTCACATCCCGTGCATCAACGCCCTTGGTTCCTCCTGCGCAACACAAATTAGCCTTAAGCCAGATTGCGATGCGCGCTGCAAACAATACCGCGACACCCGCCGCTGCGGACGAGCCGTTGACACAACGCACCGCAACAAACGCACCCTTGGCGCAAGACGCTCATGATATAGCGATTGTGGGCATGGCCGGTCGGTTTGCCGATTCTGCGACACTCGATGCGCTATGGACGCATATCAAGTCAGGCGATTATTTACTGAAGGACGTTCCCCAAAATCATTGGGATTATCGGCCTTACTACCAACCCGGTAGCCATGAAGCCGGAAAGATTTATGCAAAAACCGGTGGCTTTCTTGATGAGGTTGATTGTTTTGATGCGGCATTTTTTGATATATCACCACGCGAAGCCGAGAGCATGGACCCACAATTGCGCTTGTTGTTGGAAGTGGTCTGGCACGGTCTGGAGGATGCGGGCATGGCCAACCAGTGGCGAGGCAGTGCGACCGGTGTGTATGTTGCCAATTGTTTCCATGATTACCGTGGTGTTATTTTTGAGGACAAACAATCGGTTGATTATGTTTATGCGAGCATAGGCAATGGCAATTCGACGTTAGCGAATCGTGTGGCGTACAGTTTTGATTTAAAGGGTCCGAGTATGACGCTAGACACCGCATGCTCGAGCTCCTTGGTTGCGTTACATTTAGCGTGTCAAGCGATACGACAAGGTGATTGCGAGCAAGCGATAGTGTGCGGTGTGAATATTAATGTGAATGCCAATAAGTACCAAACGTTTTGTGCGATAGAAGCCCTTTCCTTGACCGATGAACTTAACCCCTTTGATGAACAAGCCGATGGTTATTTACCGGGTGAAGGTGTGGCGGTCTTACTCATCAAGCCCTTAACGCACGCGATGAAGGCGGGTGATTCAGTGCATGGCATTATCAAAGGTTCGCATGTTAACAGTGGTGGGCACTCAGCTGGGCCAACCATTCCCAATGTTGACCAAGAAGAAGCGGTGATAGTCAAAGCTTGGGAAGCTTCCGGTATTGACCCTGAGACCATTTCCTATTTTGAAGCACACGGTACCGGTACGAAGTTGGGCGATCCACTGGAAGTGAATGCGATAAAACGTGCCTTTGGACGTTTTACCGACAAACAACAATTCTGTGCGTTGGGTACGGTGAAGGCGAATATTGGCCATACGGAGGCCACTGCAGGCCTTGCAGGTGTGATCAAAGTATTGTTGCAAATGCGCCATGACTGTTTGCCAGGCTTACCGAAATTACAGACGCTCAATAAGATGATCGTGTTAGCAGATTCGCCATTATATATTCCACGAGAATCACAAGTTTGGCCACGACAAGGCAATCATCCGCACCGTGCTGTGGTGAGTTCATTTGGCATGGGCGGCACCTATGCGCATGTGGTACTGGAAGCAACACCCGACAGTTATTTACACTCACAGCAAATAAAAGCGCAATCAGCGCGCATCAAACCCTATTATCTGATAGCGCTTTCAGCAAAGACGCAAGCCTCACTTAAGCGCAGTATCACGCATCTGCATACATGGTTGTGTGAAAAGACAGCGCAATGGACGGTTGAGCAAGCCAATCGTATTATTTTACCGTCGCTTAGCTATACACTCAATGCTTGTCGTGCGCATTTCAACTACCGTTGCACGCTAGTGGTTTCTTCGTTAGCGCATTTGCAAGATAGTTTGGAAAAATTTGAGGGGAGTGATACGGGCGTATTGCCTTCCACATTGACACATGTGTTTATGGGCGATGCGTGTAACACACCTGATGATGCTGCGATATATAAACAAGTCCTGGCAACCAGTGTAGAGAAATTACAGCAATTTTCTGCCGATGCCGATGTGCAACAATACCAAGATACGTTGCTGGCTTTAGCCAATTTATACAGTAAAGGCTACGTGTTAGATTGGGCATTATTGCATCGGGATGAAGCTTGTCAGAAAATAGCGTTACCGGCATACGCCTTTGCCAAAGAGCGATATTGGGTAGCCACTACGCCAGCGGTGATTGCGACTGACCCCACCGCCTTACATCCGTTGCTAACTTGCAACGTGTCAACGCTCAATGCGCCATGTTTCACGAAACGATTGACCGGACAAGAATTTTATTTAACCGATCATGTGATTCAAGGTCATAAAATGTTACCCGGTGTGGCTTATTTGGAAATGGCGCGTGTGGCCGGTAATGTTGCGCATTTGACACAAACGGTCTTTCAGTTATGTGATGTGACATGGATGCACCCATGCATTGTTGAACAGGACCCGGTGCAGCTATCCGTTGCACTGACACCTACAGCGGCCGAGGCTGATGCGGTGACATTTGCCATCAGTAGCGCAGGTGAGCGTGTGGATACCACCGGTGGTGCAACGTCCATCGTTCACGCGCAAGGCACCTTGGTTTATGGCGCGCACACGGCACAAAGTCTGCCGTCACGCCTGGAGGTAGTGAATGCACGCAAAGCCTTATCAGAGACGCTCAGTGGTGATAGGCTCTATGCTCAGCTTGCTACCTTGGGCTACGATTATGGTCAAAGCTTTCAGTGCTTGCAATGGTTACAATACGACAGTGAACAAGGTAAAGGCGTCGGCTATGTGGTGTTAAGTGAGGTACTACGCCAGGCGGCCGATCGCCACGATTATGGGTTACATCCGGCGTTAGTCAATAGTTGTTTGCATGCCGTGTTGGGCATGGCCATGGGGCCGTCTCATGCGCCAGCCGATGCTGCTGCATTATTGGTGCCTTTTTCCGTGGATGTTGTCAGTGTGTACGGTGCCTTAACCGATGCCTGTTATGTGCTGGTCGACCTCACGCACCACGCTGTCGATGAAATAAGCGCTCACGTACAAATTACCGATGAAACGGGTCAAGTATTGGTTGATTTACAGAAGGTTAGCGCGCGTTTATTGACGACAGTGAATAAGGTAGCGCCGCTGGCAACGCCTGATTCATTGCCAGCGCCTGCGGTGAAACCACGCAGCGGTGCGGATGCGACATTGTGCTACTACGTACCGCAGTGGCAAGCGCAAGACTTACCGACCAACCCATCGAACCAAGACGCTATCAACGGTTTATTAATCTTGACGAATCAGCAACGCGATGTTGAGCAGTTACAAGCGCAACTGTCAACGACACAGATACCCCTCATTCAAGTCAGTGCGGGTAAAGACTATAAAAAACTTAAACACGACCATTACCAAGTGCGATTGTCCGTTGCCGATGACTATCGGCGTTTGTGGCACGATTTGCTGAAAGACAACCGCACTATTAGTCATGTATTACATGTTTGGGATGTTTATCATAAGGGAAGCAGCAAGTTATCCACGGTATTAGCGTACGCGCTTGAGAGTGTCTGGTTACTCACACAAGCCAGTATTGTCGCTAAAATAAGCGCATTGCGGCTGTTATCTATTTGTTCGAATGATAGAGAGGATATCCATCAAGTTGTTGATACCGCCTTAATCGGATTATGCAGAAGTATTCGCCAAGAACAACCGCGTTATTGTTACAGTTTACTGCAAGTTGATACACGTAATTGGGGTGTTAATCCTGCCTCTCACCTGTTTGAGCACGCGATTGCTGAACTCACCGTACAAGCTGATGCAGCGGAACATGTTTCGTATAAAGATAATAAACGCCATGTTTTACGCTTCATCTTAGCAAAGGACGTGCCCGTGTCTGCCATATCACATAGCCGGCTACCCACCACCACATCATTAAGCCTCGCGTCGGGTGATGTGATAGTGCTCACCGGTGGGCTGGGTGGCTTAGGCTACCTCTTCGCGCAGTATGTGGCGCAGCAGTATCATGCAAAATTGGTGTTGACCGGGCGCAGTGCCTTGGACACCGCGAAGCAAGCGAAGCTGGTGCAGCTTGAGCAACTCGGCGCTGACGTGTTGTATATCCCGTGCGATATATCTGACAGAAACGGAGTTGAGCAACTCATCGCTAAAGCCAAAGCCCACTTTACTCGCATTGATGGCGTCATTCACTGCGCTGGCGTATTGCATGATAGTTTACTCAGCCATAAGACCCAACAAGAATTTGCAGCCGTATTAGCGCCGAAAATATCGGGCACCGTGCATTTAGATACCGTGTTGAAGCACGATCCACTCAAGTATTTTGTGTTGTTTTCCTCACTGGCCAGCGTCTTGGGTAATGTGGGTCAAGCCGACTATGCCAGTGCGAATGCGTTCATGGACAGTTTTGCACAGTGGCGTCAGCATCAACGGGAACAAGGCCAACGTCAAGGAAAAACCCTCAGTATTAGTTGGCCGTTATGGCGTGAGGGTGGTATGCAGTTAGACGAAGCGACCCAAACGTGGTTGGCAGATACCTTGGGTATGCAGCCATTACCAACGGCGCAAGGGTTACACGCCTTTGAAACGGTGTTGGCGATGGGCGATAGCGATGCCGTATCGCCTGCCGCCTTTTCACACGTTGTGGTAGGGTACGGTGATGCGACGGTGATACAGCGTGTCTTAACCACCACACCCACGATTGACGCTGCTAATGCGAGTGAGCAAGCAAAGCTGCCCATAGCCGCGTCGCTTGAATCGGCACGTGAGTTAACCGAAGCGATGCAGCAATATCTCATGCGCCTTCTGCGCGATGTACTCAAACTCAAGCCACAAAAAATAGGGCTGGACACTCCCTTTGAGCGCTATGGATTGGATTCTGTCTTAGTGGTGCAATTAACACGGGTACTGGAAAAAGATTTCGGCGCATTACCCAAGACATTATTTTTTGAATATCAGACGCTAAGTGCCCTCACCACGTATTTTGTGACACAGCACACGCAGCCATTGCAGCAGTATTTCTCAAACGGTGCGGCTCAGCGCGAAGCATCGGCCGTTGCCGTCAAAAAAAATCGGCCCGCAGCGGCGTTATCCCTGCCTTCGCTACGCGCCATTTCATCGCCCGTCGCAAGCCTTGTGACAGAACGTCCCGTAACGCCCACAAGCGAGCACCCTCAACCAAGGCATCACACACCGAATACGGCCGTTGAGCCCATAGCGATTATTGGTTTAGCGGGCTATTATCCGCAAGCAAAGAATCTGGATGAATTTTGGAAAAACCTGACAGAAGGGAAAGACAGTATTGTAGAAATACCAGCGGACCATTGGGATCACCGTGACTATTTCAGTCAAGATAAAAATCAAACCGGCAAGAGCTACAGCAAGTGGGGAAGCTTTGTGGATGATTTTGATAAGTTCGATCCCCTGTTTTTTAATATCTCGCCGCGAGAAGCGGAGTTGATGGACCCACAAGAACGTTTGTTTCTGGAAGTGAGTTGGCACTGTTTGGAAGATGCCGGTTATACCGCTGACAGCTTAGGCAATGGTTATGCTGCGTCCTCAGTGGGTACGTTTGTGGGTGTAATGTATGGGTCGTATCAATTGTATACCTCATCGGCGAGTGCCGGTTTGCCAAGTTCATCCTATGCCTCAATCGCCAACCGTGTCTCGTCTTATTTGAACCTGCATGGTCCGAGCATGGCCATCGATACCATGTGTTCGTCATCGTTGACCAGTATCCATTTGGCCTGTGAAGCGATACAACACGGGCATTGTCACATGGCCCTAGCGGGCGGCGTGAACATCAGTTCGCACCCGAGCAAATACCAATTTTTAAGTCAAGGGAAGTTTTTATCGAGTGAAGGGCATTGTAAGAGTTTTGGAGAAGGTGGCGATGGTTACGTACCAGGCGAAGGTGTAGGAGCCGTTTTGCTTAAGCCGCTGTCCAAAGCCATCGCCGATAACGACCATATTTACGGTGTTATCAAGGGTAGCAGTATTAACCATGGCGGCAAAGCGAATGGTTATACGGTGCCTAACCCGGTGGCACAAGGCGAGGTGATAGTCGAGGCCTGTAAACGCGCTAATATTACGCCTGACAGTCTCAGTTATATTGAATGCCATGGCACGGGTACCAGCTTGGGCGATCCGATAGAGATACGCGGCTTAAGCCGGGCTTTTGGCGAAACACAACGTGCGTCAAGCGATAAGAAGCTGGCTATCGGTTCGGTAAAAAGCAATATGGGCCATTTGGAATCTGCGGCAGGTATTGTGGCACTGACGAAAGTCTTATTGCAACTGCAGCACAAACAATTGGTGCCCTCCATTCATGCCGAGACACTCAATCCCCATATTGATTTTGCGCAGACACCGTTTGTCGTGCAACGAGAACTGAGTGAATGGCCGTCGATAGGGGATGAACCCCGTCGTGCTGGCATCAGTTCATTTGGTGCCGGTGGCAGTAATGCGCACATGATAATCGAAGAATATGTGCCGAGCGCGGTTGTTAAAACCGCCGTGGTCAAGCCGTATTACCTCATTGCCTTATCTGCAAAAATACCCTCATCTTTAACGCAAAAAATGGTTGAATTGTCTGCGTGGTTGATACAACAAAAAAAATTGTCGTTAGAGGATGCAAACAAAGCGGTGTCACTGGCCTCTATCAGCTATACATTAAATGCTTGTCGTAGTCATTTTGACTATCGATGTGCCTTGGTTGTGTCCTCCCTCGATGAATTGCAACAACGGCTTGAAAGCCTAGCGACACATACCTCGCGCCAACACAGCAACGTATTTTTTGGGGATGCAACACACGCAGCAGCGGATAATACCGTACACGACAAGACATTCGACGCGTTAATCAAAGAAAGTGCAACGCTGGATAAACAAGATGATGCGCACTATCAAAAAAACAGAGCAGCGCTCGCGCGCCTTTATAGCCAGGGTTATGACGGGGATTGGGCCTTACTGCATCAAGATGAACCTCGACAAAAGCTTTCAATGCCAACGTACCCTTTTGTGAAGAAACGGTATTGGTATGACTCCTATGCACATCAGCAGGGTACGTCAGCACAGCCATCGCCTCACAACGTGAGTCAGCTCACCTTAAAGACAGGAGTAAACATTATGCAACAACCGTTAGCAACGCCGGGTAAGACCCTATCCATTTATGATGAGCCCTCAACCATTGCAAAAGCGTATCACAGCGAGGTTGTGAGCTGGGCGTTTAATGAAACAGGTATTGCTGTCATACAATTGCAAGATAAGCACAACCGCAATCAATTATCGGCAGCATTGGTCAAAGGCATTGAACAGTGTTTTAGGCAAGCGGTCTTGCATCCAGACACCAAAGTGATTTTGTTGATGGGCTATGACGACATATTTTGTATGGGCGGCGATAAAGCGAGCCTGGAAAAAGTGGTTGCCGGTGAAATTAACTATACTCAGGTGCCCTTATATCGCTACATGGTGGAATGTCCTTTGCCCATTGTGGTGGCGATGCAAGGCCATGCCTTTGGCGCGGGGTTAGCCTTTGGTTTATTTGGTGATTTAGTGGTGTTATCGCAGTCCCATATTTATAATGCCAATTTTATGCGCTATGGTTTTACGCCAGGCATGGGTTCGACGCTGATTGTGCCACACAAGTTAGGCGAATCGTTAGGCAATGAGATGTTGTGGACGGCCTCGGATGTGACGGGAGAAGAATTGGCGAAACGCGGGGCGAATGTGACGGTGAAGCCGAGCACTGACGTCGTGGCAGAGGCCCTGCGTTTAGCACGTTCGTTAGCAAAAAAATCGGTGTTGGCGTTGAAAACGTTTAAACAACATTCAGTCAAGCTGATAGCACAACAGTTGCCTACCGTCATTGCTGATGAGTTGGCAATGCACAGTGAGATATTTAGTCAAGACGAAGCGCTAACCAAGGTACACCAACATTTCGATAAATTAGCTGATTTTACTCGTCAAGCTACGCCGGCGACTGTCTCAGTCATCCAACTGACGCCACCAACCTTAAAGGTGACGGCCACAAAAGTGACGGCTACGCAGGCCACATCAGCGGTGAACACTGTGCAAGTACCGACATCCAAGCGTGGCCCCTCCCCACAAGCGGATGAAGCGGCGATATTAAAGCAATTAATTCAGCTGACATCAGAACGCTTGCCCATACCGCTTGAGGAACTATCCATACAGGCTAAATTCAACGATTTAGGGATGGACTCCATTGACGGTATAGAATTTATAAGAAGTGTTAATCAAACCTTTCATTTAGTGATGGAAGCGAGCGATTTATACGATTACCCGAGCTTGCAAACGTTAAGTCGCTATGTGTGGGAACAAAGGCCTACCCGTACGGTCGATGAAGCAATGGACACGCGCGATACGGAGCTAGATGAGGCAACGCCTGCGCAACCGATAGCCATGCCTGTACAGGTTGTCGGTGAGGCTGTGGCAGAGCCCACGGCCAAATTGGTTTTGAATGCGGTGGGGAATCACTCGCATACGCCAAAGGCTATTCCCGATAAAGCAACCGTCACCGTCAACGTGAGCGAGCACATTCCGGTGGTGACGCCGCAGGCGCCTGCTGTTTTATCCGTAGCAGAAGACATTGCTGTCATTGGCGTATCGTGCCGTTTTCCTGACGCATCAAATAAAGAGGCCTTCTGGAAAAATTTATGTGGCGGTAAAAATAGCATCGTTGAAGTACCCACTACGCGTTGGCCTGCAGGTTATTATCAAGCAGGTAAGCCTGCTAAAGGGAAAAGTTATAGCAAATGGAGTGGCTTATTGGCCGACATCGACCAGTTCGATCCTGCCTTTTTTTCAATTTTGCCATTGGAAGCCGAAAGCATGGACCCACAGCAGCGCTTGCTGCTACAAGAGAGCTGGCATGCCTTTGAAGATGCGGGCTATACCGCCAGTGCGTTATCAGCGCAGCGCTGTGGCGTATTTGTGGGATTGGCTGCCAGTGATTATATGGATTTAGCAGCCGATAAAGAAGCCCTTAGCGCACAAGCCTTGACGGGCATGGCCGCGTCGATATCGGTCAGTCGTATTGCGTATCATTTGAATTTACGCGGCCCAACGTTAGCGATTGATACCGCGTGTTCAAGTTCTTTAGTGGCGATACATGAAGCGTGTCGTAGTTTACAGACAGGCGATAGCGATATGGCCTTAGCCGGCGGTGTTTACCTTGCTTGTACACCCAAGATGCATATTATGTGTAGTCAAGCGGGTATGTTAAGCCCCGATGGGCAATGCCATACGTTTGATGCGCGTGCGAATGGTTTTGTGCCGGGCGAAGGTGTAGGCGTGGTGGTGCTCAAACGATTGACTGAAGCCTTGCGCGATGGTGACAGAGTGTATGCGGTCATAAAAGGCAGTGGCGTCAATCAAGATGGCGCAACGAATGGTATTACGGCACCCAGTGTACAGTCACAAACGGCCTTGATAAAACAGGTGTATGCTAAAAACGGTATATCGAGGGAGGCAATCAGTTATATTGAGACCCATGGTACGGGTACGCAACTGGGCGACCCGATAGAAGTGAAAGCGTTAAGCCAGGTGTTTGGTGCTGGTAGTGAAACGGCATGTGCCTTGGGCTCAGTGAAGACGAATATTGGTCATTTACTGATGGCATCAGGTATGGCGAGTTTTATAAAAACGGTGTTGTGCTTGCATCATAAACAACTGGTACCGAGTTTACATTATGAAAATACCAATGCACATATTCAATTCAAGGGCAGTCCATTTTATGTCAACACGGCGTTAAAGCCCTGGACACGTAGCGATAATCAGATACGATTAGCCGCGGTGAGTTCATTTGGTTTAAGTGGCACGAATGCGCATATGGTACTAGAAGAAAGTCCTGCGCAAGTGATGCCAACACAAGCGCAGGTTAAACCTTATTATCTGATTGCTTTATCTGCGAAGACTAACGTGGCATTGCAACAAAAAATAGTTGATTTGCACGAAGAGTTAATTGAAGGCAATACCTTATCGCAGCCCCTTGCCTCTATTAGCTATACCTTAAACGTTTGTCGTGACCATTTCACGCACCGTTGTGGGCTAGTGGTGTCTTCAGTCGATGAACTGCGCGACTTGTTAGAAAAAATGCACGTTAAGGGTCAGCAGAAACAAGCCAATGTATTTGTTGGTTATACGAAAAAAGCACCCGATGATATAGCAATATATAAACAAGTGTTAGCGATCAGCTTAGAAAAATTGCAGCAGTTTTCTGAAAATAAAGATGCTCAAGAATATCAAGATACGTTACTTGCCTTGGCGAATCTCTACGCTAAGGGTTACGACTTGGATTGGGGATTATTATACCAAGGTGAAGCACAGCAGAAAATATTGATGCCAACCTATCCGTTCGCTAAACAGTGTTATTGGTTGCCAGAAGAGAGGCATCCTTGTCACGTCATATCAAATACAGGAGTAATGAGTATGTTACATCCTTTACTTGACAGTAATGTATCGACATTGAGTGAGCAATGTTTTAAGAAAACTTTATTGGGCAGTGAATTTTATTCGGCTGATCATGCGATACAAGGTAATAAGGTTTTGCCAGGTGTCGCTTATATTGAGATGGTTAGAATGGCAGGAGAACTTGCTAGCAAGCAAGCCAGGGTGACCACCATTAAACAACTTGTTTGGCAGCAACCTGTCATCGTTACTGACGTAGCAGTGTCCCTGGTGACAGCGCTACATCCTGAAGAAAATCATGTGGCATTTGAAATATACAGTGAAACAGATACACCGGAAGAACGTGTGCTACACGCACAAGGTCGTTTGTTTTATGATGAAGCGGTGCCTACAGCAATGATGACAGAAGTAGTGGATATTGCTCATTTACAAACTCAATTAACAACACATATCGACGGTGAGCTATTGTATCAGC
>JAESTO010000083.1 GCA_016763565.1 Gammaproteobacteria bacterium
CTACGGGACCGAACCATAACAAGTAAGTTTTATATTCAAGCCGTGGCGTAAATAAAATAAACTCGCCGTAGCGCGATACTAAATAGTCAATAATTTGCTGGCCTGTTTTACCGTGCAACACTTGTTGATAAATATCCTGGCGTAGATCACGTGCCAATGCTGCATTGGAATCAGCTAATGATTCATTTTGACAAACTAAACAACGAAAGTGAGGCAGCAACGAATAGAATAATTGTTTCTGCTCAATCGTTTTAAATGGGTAGGTATCGTGCGTTGATGTTATGGATTGTGCAACAGCATTACTCGCCAGCAAGAGTAATAAAAATAATAAATCTATCTTTTTCATGCGGCCTTTTGCAATTTTTTAATCAACGGCAATAATGTTTCTTGCCAATCGCGTTGTTTAAGTTCACCAATGTGTTTATAACGAATGACACCGTGCTTATCGATAATAAATGTTTCTGGCACACCGTACACACCCAAGTCCACGCCAAGCTTTCCTTTGGGATCAAAAATATTTCTTTGATAGGGGTTACCCAAAATTTTTAACCAGTCACGCGCTGTCGCTAATTTATCTTTATAATCCAAACCATATAAAATAACCTGCTTGCTGTGAGCAATTTTCAACAACATCGCATGCTCAGCACGACAAGTTAAACACCACGAAGCCCAAACATTTAACAAAATCACTTTGCCGCGCAAAGTACGGTGAGTAATGCGCTCAGTTGATAATGTTGTCAAAGAAAATACTGGCACATGTTTGCCAATTAATGGCGAAGGTAATTGCCGTGGGTGCAATTGTAATCCGCGCCACAAGAAAATAGCGAGAATAATAAACAGCACAAAAGGAATAAGTGTAATTAAAAAACGTTTTTTGGTTGTCATGTTGTCACCTTAATCTTGCGATAACGTTTATCGGACACAGCTAATAGGCCACCTAATAACATCAATAAGCCGCCATACCAAATCCAACGTACAAAAGGTTTATAGTATAAACGCACCGCCCAAGCATTGCCTTGCAATGGCTCACCTAATGAAATATATAAATCGCGAAACATTGTAGCATTGATGGCTGAAACCGTTTTAGTGACCCCATTCGCACGATAAATACGCTTTTCAGGCGTTAACACAGCTATTAATCGCTTGTTATCATTAACCCTAAACGTCACCGCGACCGCCGCATAATTTTGTCCTTGATAATCATGCTCATGCATAAAAGTAAACGTATAACCGGCTAGCGTCACCGTGTCACCAGGTTTCATCCGCACATCGCGCTCGAGATGATACGCACTGGTTAAGGTCACACCCAGCACCAGCACGGCAATCCCAATATGCGCGCACAGCATACCATAATGGCTACGTGAAAATTGTTTTAGGGTTCGCCATAGGCGGCGTTTTTCTCGCACTTTACTAGCAAGACTTTGCAAGCTGCCGCCTATAATCCACAAAGCTAAACCCACACCGAGCAACACAGAGAGTTGGATATGATTAACTATAATCCACAGCAACAAACCGGCAATGATAAAGGCTAATAATAAAATCAACCACAATTGTTTAATCAACCGTTTAGGCTCCGTAGCTTTCCAACGTGCTAACGGCCCCAACGGCATTACCGCCAATAGCGGCACCATTAATAGGGTGAACATAGTATTAAAGTAAGGTGTCCCTACTGATAATTTACCTAAGCCTAAAGCATCAATGATCAGTGGATATAGTGTGCCCAGCAATACAGTAGCCGCCGCGACCACTAAAAAAACATTATTGATTAACAGCAATGTTTCGCGTGAATATAATTTAAAGCTATTGCCAGCGCGCATTGTGGCTACACGCCAAGCATATAAGGTTAGAGAACTACCAATTACCACCACCAAAAAAATTAAAATAAACACACCACGTTTAGGATCAGTGGCAAAAGCGTGCACTGAAGTCAGCACGCCAGAACGCACTAAGAAAGTCCCTAGCAAACTTAACGAAAAGGCACAAATAGCCAGTAACACTGTCCAGGCTTTAAAGGTGTTACGTTTTTCTGAGGCAGCCAATGAGTGGATTAACGCCGTACCCACTAACCACGGCATGAATGAAGCATTTTCAACGGGATCCCAAAACCACCAACCGCCCCACCCCAATTCTCGATAGGCCCACCAACTCCCTAACGTGATCCCTAAGGTTAAAAATGACCAAGCTATGGTGGTCCACGGACGTGACCAACGTGCCCAAGCAACATCTAAACGGCCACTTAATAAAGCGGTAATCGCAAAGGCAAAAGCCACAGAAAACCCAACATAACCCATATACAACATCGGTGGATGAAAAATCAAACCTGGATCTTGCAAAACAGGATTGAGATCAGCGCCGGTTAATGAGACATGAACAAATAAGCGTTGAAAGGGATTAGAGGTAGCTAACAAAAACAATAAAAACCCCACGGCTATCCAGGAAAGAACGGCCAAAACACGGGCAAGGGTTTGTTGTGGCAAACTGCGACTAAACATACAGACTGCCACCATCCATACACTTAAAATCAACACCCACAATAATAGCGAGCCTTCATGCCCTCCCCATACCGCACAAATACGATAAATGAATGGCAGCCTAATATTCGAATTTTCAGCGACATAGGCCACGGTAAAATCATTGCTGATAAAACAAAAAGTTAAGATTAGATAAGCACTAAGAATAAAAACAAATTGACCCACTGCTAACGGCCTAGCCGCAGCCATCCACGATGTTTTTTGATAATAACTGCCCACTAACGGCACAAGACCTTGGGCTAATGCCAGACACAAAGCTAGAATAAGTGAAAAAGTTCCGAGTTCAGGTAACATACATTTAGTAAAATTCAGTAAAAATTAATCGTTAATCAAATGCCAAGACTATTAAGCTCTATTTTTGAAGGCAATCTTTGCATCTAGACTAGCACTATACATACGTTTAGTACCTTCTTGCCTAACAACAACCAATTTTTCGTCTAATAATTTATTGATGGTTCTTGAAACAAACACCCGATTCCTACCAGCAAGCTCTGCTAATTTGGCAACATTTATCTCACCATTATTGACAATAAGTTTTAAGAGTGTTTCTTCGCCTTTCTTCAATGAAAATTTACCCACCCTCGCTAGCGCTAAAGCAGCAATGGTATCTTTTGCCAAATTAGTCGACACTTTTTGCAGGAGCTTACCAAGCTGCAAATGTTGAATTAGCATATACACTAAGGCAAATATATAACGTAATCTACCATCAGCCACCTCATATAAATAATCAAACACGTCCTGATTAATTGGAAACTCTATACTTTTTTTCAGTTTATAGTGATCCAAGCGCTTTTTTATCAGTTGATGATAATACATTTTACCCAGTGGCTTTATAAAAACATCACTACTAATAAGGTCGTCTAATCTATCCACATGCTTAGCAATAAATGCTCGCAATCCCACGTCCCCGACAAAAAACCAAGAAACATTCGCAATCTGGAAATAATCTCTTGCGGCATTCAGCAAGTACGCAAGCTGTTCCTCACTGTGCACCACATTAACATCTAAATTATTCAATTGAATTAAAATGCCATTTTTATAACCCAGTTTAACTGCCAGCTTAGCCAAATCTTCAAGATGAAAACCTAGTGTCGTGGCGGGTACAAACGTAGGTTGCGTTACACTGGCTGATTTCCCATAGCTTGCGCCAATAGAAAATGCAGTGATGCCAAAATTATTGTAGGCTTCCGATAAACGATAAGACAAAGCCTTGGCTTCTTTAAAAATTTTATTATTTTTGACAGAACTACTGTGAATAATATCTAGCTCTCTAATAATAGTTGAAATCACCGCAGTTAAGAGACTTTCTAAATTCCAATGCTTCTCTACACTCACTTCATCTCTAGGTGTCAAATAAAGCTTTTTTGCCTGAGCTGAAAATTTCAAATAGTTAGCAAA
>JAESTO010000001.1 GCA_016763565.1 Gammaproteobacteria bacterium
CCCGTTGCCTTACCACTTGGCTACGCCCCAACAATTCGTCCCTAACATATCTTTTTCAACGCGCTATTGCAACCCTCTTTCTTTAAGGAATCTTGCATGTCAAATAAACACCTTATGGACAAGTAATTATACATATTTACTTGTGTGTTTAATCCATTTTTAATTTTTGTCTTGTAAGGTTTGAAGTATAGGATTTTTTACGCACTGTTTTTTTGCATGTGCGAAGCATAAAAAGGCTTAAAGGAGCTGTAAAATGAAAAGTAAACTATTAACATCTATATTTGCACTATCAGTCGCTTTTGGTTCTCACACATTGAAAGGAGATCTGGCGGGGGATATTGGTGAGCTTCTTGAGTCACCCCTAGAGCAAGTCATTGGTCAAACCAAAGAATCCAATAAAGCTCTGCATGCTTTTAAAGCGCAGCAAGATGTGTTCAAGTTGAAAATCATAGGATTGAACACGAAGATCTCGAATGCTAATGTAACTTCTAAAAGTCTTCTCGATGAAATTAAGCAGATTGACAAAGATTTTATAAAAGAAATCAGCAAATTGAGAGCGTCTGAAATTCCAGCTATTGAAGATTTTAAAACTGAAATTGCTGCATTGAGAAAAGAACTGAAAGAAAAGCCCGATGCGGAACGTCGTAAAGAAATCAATGTTGAAATTCGTGATAAAACAAAAGAGATAGCCTTAGAAAAAAAAGCAAGTAAAGATGAAATTAAAGAGTTTAATAAAGATAAAGCGCTCTTCGTTAAGGAAAAGAATGATCTTAAAGGTGCACGTGGGCGTGTGAAATCAAAAGCCATTCCGCTTGCAAATCATCAGGTTGCCAAATGGGCGAATGAGAAAACCTTGGAAGATTTAGAAAATGAAAAAAATGTTTTAGAAAAAAAGATAGAGAGTTTACAAGAAAAAGAATCTGATTTGCAGTCTAAAACAGCGCGTCCAGGTGTGCTTGCACAGTTGAAAAAAGTACAAATTGACTTGAAGAAAAGTGAACGTCTTCTGAACGCAATTCCTAAAAAAATAACGGCATTTGAGAAAAAATCAAATGGCATTTCAGTGGCCATTGATAAGGCGGTTGAACTCATGGGGAAAGCTTCCTCAGCAAAGATTAAAGGCGAAGTTGTCACCTTTGAAACAGCAGATTACGCAGAAAAAGTGCGTGAAGCTCAAAAAGCAAAATTGATGACTGCTCAATATAAGAAAATGCTTTCAAAGGTTACAGTCGCGTCCCGTAAAATTGATACACAGGTGAAAACAGCGCTGACAAAGTCAAAAGCTGAGTTGAAAAAAATTGTGGCAGCTAATGGAGCGACATTGCAAGCTGCGGCACCGCTTCTGTTGTATGCTGTTCTCAAACAGCTTGAAGAAATGGGAGATCAGCTCTCTGGACGTCGTGATGTAGCAGATGCAAAAACATCAAACAAAAAGTTTGATCGTGATCTCAATCTCTCTGTAGCAAAGATTCAAACACACCGCGGGGCATTGAAGAAAGTTTCGACAGCCCCTTTTGAATCTCGTAGTCAACAAAGACTTGATGACCTTAAGGTGACAAAAAGTCTTTTGAACTCTGATGATTTCCGCAGTCTTGTCTCACAACTTGAAAAAGGCGCTACATTTGAGGTTGAAAGTTTTGAAACTGTTAAAAACCGTGCAGGAAAAATCATCGGAAACAAAAAAGTAAAAACCCAGATTCAAGGGGATCCTCTTAAGATTTTGAAAGGCGGCGTGTATTATAAAGGACGCACATTTGCGCCTGTGACGTATGCAGATTTCAAAAGCTTTATGGACGGGATGGCTTCCAAATTTTTTGTTACAGATAGTGACGCGCAAAATTTCAAAGCGAAAATTGAAGGTGCGATTCTCAAAAAAGATGAGATCCTCCTTGCGCAACTGGTACAAGCCATGGGTGTGGCCTCTGTCGCCAAGGATGATTTATTCAGGCAAGCTCTCTCTGGAATTGTTGATTTTATGAACACCACAAAAACACTTGTGGAATTGAAAAAAGATCTTGTATCAAAAGGGAAAACATTGATCAAGAAAGAAAATATATTTAAAAACATGCGTGGTCCGGTGGTCAAAAAAGATACTGTCGATGA
The DNA here is from genome assembly GCA_016763565.1 of Gammaproteobacteria bacterium. The sequence continues at coordinate 2,104 of JAESTO010000001.1, forward strand.
GCGTTCTAAAAGTGCAGTTGAGGCGCATTTACGAGAATTAGAGAAGAAGACAAAACTTTCTGCGCTTGAGAAGGTCGCCTTTAAAAGACTGGAATTGAAGCTTTTAAAATTTGATATTGAAGCGTTGAAAAAGATCATAGAGAACAAAAAAACAGCATTAAAAGAGAAAAAAGCAGAAGAAACACTTCGATTGCCACATGAACTTCTTTGGAATGCATATGTCATTGCACAGTCTGATGAAGCTGAAAATGCTTCAAATACACTGGCAGAAAAACTAGTTTCAACCTTTGCATATGTCCTTGGACACCCTGAAGGTGTGTTGCAAAATGTAGAGAAAGTTGGTTTAGCCGCTCTGGGTGGTGTAAATGATATGGAGCGCATTGAAGTTATTCAGGATATCAAAGGATTCTCAAGCAATGAGTTATCAAAGTTTAGGGTCAATGTTCTTTTGTCAGAGGTTCTTGAGAAATTTAAGACGCTTGAGATGCTCGGTAAACCTGAAAAATTATTGATGAGTACATTCATCTTTCAGGATCGCCCCGTGAAATTTATCAATATGGATATATTGCGCACTATTGGGTTACCAAAAAGCAATACCCCCTTCTTCTTGAAGACACAAAACATTAAGGATCGCCTGAATACAATCATTGCATCTAGGGCACGCAATAAAGGTGTGATGCAGCGTTTTGAGCAGAATCTCAAAAGCATAGCAGCTGTCGTGGACCATCACAAAGGTGGTCTGGGGTCCATTCTTTTTGAATATGCTGTAGTTGCCAAAGCTCACGGTCTTCATGATGTGACAGAAAGTGTCGTCAATTTCTTTGCTGAATATGTGAGTTTGGAAAAGAAAAACACACAAGAATATAAAGATACGGTCTATCGAGGCCTCATCAGAGATTTAAGAAGTATTTTTGATACGCAAGGTCTTGATAAATTGAAAGATGATAGGGATCAGAGTGAAGATGTAAAGACAGCCATTGAAAGTCTCTCCAATAATCATGCCGCGCTTTTGAAAAACCTTATTGAGAAAAAGACACGCGCTATCAATATTATTGATGTAATGAAATTTAAGGAAGAGATTTTAAAAGTTTCTAAAACGGCTGCTTTTCCCGCACGTGCAGACTATCAAGCACATGCCCTTTCTCAGATAAAAGAATATGCGATGAGAGAGATCAAA